>CAYFHR010000080.1:0-5538 GCA_964343155.1 uncultured Thermoproteaceae archaeon
TGGTTAACGGTGCTTATCGATAGGTTTAACTCCTTCGACAATTCCCTTAACCCAACCTTCTTTGGTTCGTCGAAGAAGCCTAGCCTATATGCCTTAAGTAGCGTATTTAACTCAGCCTTAGTCAACAACGCGGACACCTTGTTGAAGTTTATTAGGCCTATTGCATCGGTTATGCTGACGGTCCTCGCAGACACGTTCAGTATCCTCCCATTATTCTTAAGCCTCTCAAACAACAAGTCTAGCTTAACATCCCTTGGGAATAGGAACCCCCACTTCTCTACGCCGTACGTTATGTAGTCTCTAACCTCTATTCCATTGAATAGCCTTGCCCTATACCTAGTTGAGTTGCTTAACCTTGATTTAAGCATGACGGCTATCTTCCTGGGGTATCCGTCGTTTATCGGCCTGAATGTGACGAGCTCCTCGACGCTAGGGTCTCTTTGAAGTATGCCTAATATCCGCTTGAGGGTGTTCTTATCCTTAACCTTCAATATTGCTAACTCGTAGACGTGGCTCTTCAGGCTATCCGCATAGGACTCTATGACGTTGTACTCATATCCGTCGAAGGATGCCTTGGAGGTCCAGTCAGTTTCATGAATATAGTCGAATTCTACGTATTTAAAATCCAATGCCTTAAATTCATCAAGGTCAAACATACCGTTTTTTACCAATTATTCTTGTAACCGAGTTTTTTATGCTTTATCCAAATTAAGCACATCGCATTTTTACGGTAGGCAGATGCTAATCAGCAGTACCGCGTAAAAATATGTGGAAGCCTTTAGGCTGTTAGCCGTGGAATATTTAATAAGTGTATTTTCAGGATTAGCCTATGGCTACCGTTAACGTTAGGGATACCTTAGTTAACCTTACGTCGAGGCTCATACAGATAAATACCGTGAATCCGCCTGGCTTGACCAGCGAGGCCTCATCCTTTATAAAGGATTGGTTAGGCAGCCTCGGCTATTCCTGCGAAATTAGAGAATATGTTAAAGGTAAGCCCAATGTCGTGGCCAGGGTTGGTAAGGGTTCACCAACACTAATACTCAACGGCCACATGGACGTGGTGCCCCCTGGTGATGAGTCAAGGTGGAGTTACCCACCGTTCTCGGGGAAGGTTGTTGGAGATAGGATATATGGTAGGGGCGCCACCGATATGAAGGGTGGCCTAGCAGTGGTAATGCTTGTATTCGCCGAACTAGCCCCACTTGTTGAGGGGGCTGGCTCAGGCACATTGGTGTTTTCAGCCACTGCAGATGAGGAGGTTGGGGGCCATGCAGGCGTTGAGGCGCTTGTTAAGGATGGGGTATTGGTGGGCGACGCAGCCATAGTAGCTGAGCCAACGGGCTTCAACAGGTATTGCATAGGTGAGAAGGGCCTATGCCAGCTGAGGCTAATAGCCAGGGGTAGGCCAGCCCACGGAAGCCTACCTATACTTGGCGAGAACGCAATATTGAAGCTGGTTAAGGCTATTGAAGGCGCCCAGAGGATTGTCGAGGAATTCAACAGGAATATTAAACTACCCCCAGATGTCGAGGAGGCTGCGTTAAACGCAGCCTCCATATATGGCCAGGAGGCCTCCAGGAGGGGTTTAGGGTTGTCGCTGGAGGACTTCAGGAGGGTTATAGGTTCCGTTTCATTCAACCCAGGCGTAATTAGGGGTGGTTCTAAGGTAAACATGGTTCCGGACTACGCCGAACTTGAACTAGACATGAGGGTTCCACCTGGCGTAGACCCCGCGGGGCTTATTGAGGCGGTTAAAAGTGGCTTAAGGGGGCTTGCAGAGGTTGAGCCGATTGATGTAAGTAGCCCAAACTACACGCCTAGGGATTCCCCAATAGTTAGGCTTATTGAGGATGGCATCAGGAGGCTGGGGGCTGAGCCCAAACCCATAATAATGACTGGCGCAACGGATGGCAGGTACCTTAGGGCTAGGGGGATTCCGACAGTCATCTATGGGCCAGGCGAGCTAACATTGGCCCACGCATACGATGAATACGTCACAGTCAACGACCTGGTGAATACATATAATGTAATACTCTATGCCTCGTCAAGGTTCTTTAACATACCTTCACCTGGATAATTCAGGCAGATACTTGATGTAATTCCTCTTATACTTGTTAGCATACTTAATCGCCTTCCTAATCGCCTCATACATGCTTGCCTCATCTGCAATACCCTTACCGGCAATGTCGAATGCTGTACCGTGGTCGACTGAAGTCCTTAAGAATGGTAGGCCTAGGGTTAGGCTCACGGTCCTTTTGAAGTCATACATCTTAGCCGCTATGTGGCCCTGGTCGTGGTACAGTGAAACGACGATGTCGTACAGGCCCCTGGAGGCTAGGTAGAATATTGAGTCTGCTGGGAATGGGCCGCTTACATTCAGCCCATACCTAGACCTAGCCTCCTCAACTGCAGGGGCTATTTCATCAACCTCCTCACGGCCTATTAAGCCTCCATCACCTGCATGTGGGTTTAATGCAGCTACGGCAATCCTACCATTCCTAATGCCCAACAGCCTCAACGCCAGGTTGGCCTCAAGAATGCCCCTAAGCACATTATCCCTACGCACCTCGGATGCAACCCTGCTTAACGGTATATGCCTGGTCAGGAAATATATCCTAAGCCTCTTAACCTCAAATATTGTTATAGACTTCTTCGAGCCCGTCAGGTCCTGTAGCAGCGTCGTGTGGTCTATGTGTTTTGAGCCTGCAAGCATCCAGGCCTCTTTATTAATAGGCGCCGTGACTAATGCATCCACCTCACCCTTCAACGCCATATCAACCCCAACCCTGACGCTTTCAAGAGATATCCTACCAGCCTCCCTCTGCACCTTACCGAATTCAACTTCGCCGCCAGGTATGTCTATGAACTCGACGCTGTTTAAAATGTCTTCAGGTACCTTTACTATCCTGAGGACCTTGAGGAAATGGCTCCTATTGCCTATCAATACGAACTTCACGTCAGACCTGCCTATAAGCCTACTGATAGCCTTTGCCGAAACCTCGTAGCCAATCCCTGCAGGATCCCCCAACGTTACCCCTATTTTAAGCCCCACAGCCATTAAGCCGGCCTAGTTTTATACATCTTACTAAACGTGCCCGGTCAGGAAGTTTAATATCCTGACGTATGCGTCTTCGCCGCCTATGAAGCCCCCCTTAGTAACGATAACCTTGCCGTCAAGCAAACCGCCCCTAATGACGCCAACCCCGACGAGGGGCATTATGTCTGTCAAACCCTCTATGTATAATCCCCCAGACTCCTCAAAGACCGCGTTGGCTGTCTCGCCGCCGCTTAGGACAAGTGCGTCGAAGTCTGCTAAAAGTTCCACAAGGTCCCTGTTTATCAATGCCCTATCCCTAATGTAGTTTAGCCGTATTATCAGCCTGCTGGGCCTTTGCGGCAATCTATAACCCTCCCCAGCAAGCCTAGCCAGTTCAACAACCTGTATGCCGTTAGCCTCAGCATATTTAATCTGCCTTAACGTAACCTCATGCGTACTCCCAACCACGTACACAATACTCCCAACCCTTAGGCTAATCCCCCTGCTGGACATGGGCCTCCCCAACCTGGCCTGGATACTGTAGGCGATTAGGTATAGTGGGTCTGCGGGCACAAGCCCCTTATCAACCGTGAACTCGGCTATCCTGCGCAGGTCCTCGTGGGTTGACGAGTCGACGACTAGTATGAGGCCATTTAATCTACCTAACCTATCCGCCTCATTAATACTGCCCAGTGGGATGGCTTTAATGCGGCTAAACCTACCCAATATGCTATCCTTAACCCCTCCAACCACCGTGAATCCACCCCGCGTATACCTGCCGTATTCAGGTATTGTGTCCGTCAAAACTACACCAAGACCCCTCTCGACGAATGGCATCAATTCATCCTCAACATTACCCCTCAGGGCGCTGTCAATCCTCTTACCGAATACGCCCCCCTCAAAAGCCCTCATCACCGCCTCGACGCGTGCCCTGGCTTCACCACCGTTGACAGGCCTACTGTTTGTGTTCACGACAAGGCACTCGTAGCCCCCTGAAACATAGCCATGCTTACCGTAATTAACCACAGCCGTCTTGCATATGCGTGAAAGCAGCCCACCAATACCGTTAGCCCCAGTTAGGTCGTCTGAAATAACGACAATGCACGGCATTGAAGATTCACCCATAGGGATTTATATGCTTCTAAATAATGGGCGATGCTAATGCTCTTCGCCTAAGTAATGTCCTAAAGGTTTAAAACTCCAACATTACCTTAGCCAAGTGGCTAGAGTTTACATAGGCCCTGCAGGAATACCCATAGGCGCCAGGGAGAGGAAGAAGAACGCTGGGACTATTGACGGCATTAGGTATGTTAAGGAGGTTGGATTGAATGCAATGGAGGTTGAGTTTGTGCAGGGCGTCAGGATGAGTAGGGATATGGCTAAGGAGGCTGGCGACGTGGCTAGGGAGCTTGGCATTAGGCTATCTGTACACGCCCCATATTTCATAAACCTGTGTAGTGACGATAAAAGTAAGGTTGAGGCAAGCATTAGGAGGCTTCAAGAATCCTTAGATAGGGGTGAGGCAATGGGGGCCACTGTAGTAGTCTTCCACCCAGCATACTACGGTAAGCTTGGGCCTGAGGGATGCTACAACGCTGTTAAGGAAGCCGTACTAAGGTTAGTCGACTGGATGAGGGAGGGTGGGTTAACGAATGTTAAACTTGGCCTTGAGGTCATGGCTAGGAAGAGCCAGTTTGGGGGCCTTGAGGAAACCTTCAGGCTCGTTAAGGAGGTTAACAAGCCGCAGGTCGTGGCCGTCGTCGACTGGGGCCACGTCTACGCCAGGAATGGCGGCTCAATAGACTATGGGGCCGTCCTAGACATGTGGAGGGAGTATTTCGGAGGCCAGCCAATGCACACCCACTTCACCTGCGTTAAGTATAGGAATGGGGAGTGGGTTGATGAACATGAACCAATAGATGCGAACACGCCGCCATTTGAACCACTTGCAGTTGAACTCGGTAAGAGGGATGTTGAAATAACAATAATAAACGAATCACCCCTCCTTGAGAAGGATGCGTTAAAAATGGTTGAGATGCTTACCAGGTACGGCAACACGATCGTTGGGGTTAAGTAGCCTGTTTCTGGCTACGGCCGCCTGAAGATAAGGCTACGAGGGCTAGTCCAAGTATTACCAGTACTATGCCTGTGATGAAGAGTATTACGCTTAATGGACTTATACCAACCTTAACCTCAACCATGTATTCCTCGCCCAAGTACTCGCAAACCCCATACGCGATAACGCTTACCCTACTTGATGAAATTCCAACGTAGCCAGGCGCCATGTATGTTGTTGGGTTTGGGAAGTATGAACCATACCTCCACAGGACTAGGCCCGAGGGGTTGTATACCGTGACTTCTATCGATAAGTCGTACTTAGAAACATAGCCTGACACTGCATTGATTATGAGGCTTCTATTCAACCCCTGTTCACTAACCTTGTTAAGTATCTCTAAACACACCTCGGTGGCGCTGATGGAGCTTGCCCTATGGAGCAT
>CAYFHR010000081.1:0-5513 GCA_964343155.1 uncultured Thermoproteaceae archaeon
GTATTGTTTTCAGGTGGGAAGGACTCAACCTACGCCCTACACTGGGCCTTCCTGCATGGATTCCGCGTGAAGTGCCTACTAACCCTAATGCCCGCCAGGGATGACTCATGGATGTTCCATAGGCCAGCCGTGGAGTATACGAGGCTGCAGGCTGAGGCATTAAACATAGAGCACGTCACCATGCCTGTGAGCGGCGTTAAGGGGCGTGAGGTTGGTGAGCTTAGGGAGGCTTTAAGATTTGTAATGGAGAGGTTCGGCGTAGAGGGTGTTGTTACAGGGGCCCTACTATCGGATTACCAGAGGATGAATATAAACATGGTTTCTGAGGAGCTTGGATTAAAGGTGTTCAGCCCACTTTGGCGTAAGGACCAGCGGGCATACCTAATAGACCTATACAACATGGGTATAAGATTCATCATAACGTCGATAGATTCCTATGGCCTTGACCCAGGTTTAATGGGTAAGGTCCTCAGCATGGAGGATCTGTTGAAGTTGATTGAATTGTCTAGGAGGTATGGGTTCAACCCAGCCTTCGAGGGTGGTGAGGCTGAGACCTTTGTGGTTGATGCGCCATTATTCAGGAGGCGGATAGCTGTTGAGGGCTATGTTAAGAGGGTTGGCGAATACTCATGGAGGTTCATCATAACTAGGGCTTGGCTTACCAATAAACCTACCTATGGGCAACATTACCCACAGGCCTACCCAACAACCTCGCCAAACCCCTCTTAATCCTCCTAGACCTACCGTAGCCGCAGGCCGCGCAGTAGCCCTTAGCCACATTGTAGGCATGCCTACCGCACCTGGGGCATCTAATGTGCGTCTTACCCCTATTCATCTTGCCGAACGATGGAGTACCCTTAGTCACTTAAGGCCCAGCCATCAGGCTTTTTAAACATTTTCAGATAACCCTCACCACATCACCCTCAGTCTTGCCAGGTCTCATCAACGGGCTAAGGCGCGGCCAGGCCTTTTAAGGATTCGCGATAATTTTAAAAAACTAGGAAGGGCAAGGAGAGGGGGTTACTATTGGTATGGAGTCCCCCCTCAGGGAGAAGTCTTGGGACATCAAGAATGAGCTTAAGTTAATTGAAATGTGGCGTAGGGAGGGTGTTAGGGAGAATAGGGATTCTGAAAAGATCCTTGTAATAGACACGCCGCCGCCATACATGAGCGGTAGGCCCCACATAGGCCAATTCGCAACATATGCGCAGATGGATATGATAGCCAGGTTCTTCAGGATGAGGGGCTATAGGGTGGTTTTCCCATGGTACGCCGATAGGAATGGCCTACCGGTGGAGGTTGAGGTCGAGAAGAGGCTCAACAGGAGGATGCAGGACATAGACAGGAGGCAGTTCCTGGAGCTCTGCAGGAGGCAGCTTGACAGCTATGAGGGCGAGTGGGTTAAGGTTATTGAAAGGTGGGGCGTCTCTGCAGAATACATCCCCGAGGGTACGGATAGCCCAACGTACAGGGCAATGACCCAGGCCACGTTTATAGAAATGTGGAAGAGGGGGCTAATCTACGAGGCCGAGAGGCCGACAATATGGTGCCCCAGGTGTATGACAGCCCTAGCCGAGCCTGAGGTTGAATATAGGGAGGAGGACACATACCTGTACTACATTAAGTTCAGGGTTAAGGAGACTGGCGAAGACATAGTGATCGCAACCACTAGGCCCGAGCTACTGGCAGCGACAGTGGCGGTAGCCTATAATCCGGGCGATGAGAGGTATGCAAGGCTTAACGGGATGCATGCAATAGTCCCGTTGTTCAACCAGGAAGTGCCCATAGTGCCCCACCAGTCTGTTAAGAAGGAGTTCGGAACAGGGATAGAGATGATATCTACGTTTGGGGACACCAGGGATTTAGCAATAGTCAATGAGCTTAAACTACCCATCAGGATAATAATAACGAACGATGGTAAGCTTAAGGGCGTGGGTAAGTATGATGGCTTAACGATTAGGGAGGCCAGGGAGGCCATAGTCAGGGACCTGGAGGCCATGGGGCTCCTGGTTAAGAGGGAGCCGTTAAGGCACACCGTACCCGTCTGCTGGAGGTGTAAGACCCCGGTCGAAATTATAGTGACTAAGGAGTATTTCGTCAAGCAGCTTGAATTCAGGGAGCATTTAATAAAGATGGTTAATGAGGAGATGGAATTCCACCCACCTGAATATAAGAATACGCTGATAGAGTGGATAAAGTCCCTTGAATTCGACTGGCCAATAAGCAGGAGGAGGTACTACGGCACGGAGATCCCGGTATGGTACTGCATCGATGGTGAAGGGAACGTTAAGCCAATACTGCCCAAGCCGGGGAAGTATTACAGGCCCTGGATCGATGAGCCGCCTGAGGAGGTTAAGGCGCAGTGCCCAGATGGCAGGCTCGTTGGTGATGAAAGGATCTTGGACACATGGTTCGACTCATCAATATCCTGGATGTACGCCTCAAGGTACGTTAAGGAGCCTGAACTATTCAAGAAGGCCTACCCAGGGAGGATACTTAGGCCCCAGGGATATGAAATAATTAGGAGTTGGCTATACTACTCGGTATTGAGGTCATACCTACTCTTCGGCAAACCCCCCTTCAGGTACGTTAGGATTAATGGAATGGGGCTTGACGAGAAGGGTGAGGCCATGCATAAGTCTAAGGGGAATGTCATAGATTCACTGCAGCCAGCTGAGAAATACGGCGCCGACGCCGTCAGGTTCTGGGCTGCCTCAGCCGGTAAGCTTGGGTTCGACTTCAGGTACAGTGAACATAGTGTGAGGACTGGGAGGGAATTCGTAACCAAGGTGTGGAACATCGCCAGGTTCGCCTACCAATTCCCAGCGGTTAACGCAAATTATGAACTAACCACATTAGATAAGCTGATTATAAATGAGTTTAATAGGGTTTTGAGAAGCTACATAAGGGCCTTCGAGGAATTCGACACCTACGAACCCGCAATGCTCCTCTACGAATTCCTATGGCACACCTTCGCAGACCACTACATCGAGGCGGTTAAGCCCAGGGCATATAATAGGGATGGGAGGTTTAGTGAAGCCCAGCAGAGGGGTGCGTGGTATACGTTAAGGTTCATAATGGATAATGCGTTGAAGATGCTCGCCCCAATAATGCCCTTTGTAACCGACTGGATTTGGAGGGAGGTTTATGGGAGGAGCATACACTTCGAAGATATGCCGGAGCCCGGCTCCTTTGATGAGAAGCTTGGGGAGGTTCTTAGGGAGTTCATAAATGTCAACAGCTCAGTGTGGAGCTTCAAGAATAGGAATAAGATGAGCCTGGCTCAGCCGCTCAACGCCACAATATATGTACCCCAGCTGCTTGAACCCCTAAGGGCTGAGCTTGAGGCGATGCATAAGGCTAGGTTCGAGTTCGGTAAGCCGCCTGAGGGCGCCCAGGAGATTGGTGAGGGCGTATACCTGGTTTACGGTCCTAAATCCTGAAGGCGTAGGTCTTCTTTAAGGCGTCCCAGGCGGCGAAGGCGAAGTTTAAGGTCGTCCTAGTTTCGCCAAACGTCCTAGACCAAACGTCCCTAATCCCGGCAAGCCTAAGTATGGGCTTTATGGCGTCGCCAACCACGAGGCCTACGCCCTTTGGGGCTGGTATTAAGACAACCTCAACACTGCCCGCCTTACCCCTAACCACGAAGGGTACGCTGTGTGGTTCGTCGCAGGAGCAGTACCAGGATCCGCAGCCCCTCCTGACGGGCATTATGTTAAGCTTAGCCTTCTTAATGGCCTTCTCCATAGCTGGGCCAATCTGCCTAGCCTTACCTATGCCCAAACCCACGTAGCCATCCTCATTACCGACAACTGCAACCACCTGGAATTGGCTAACCTCACCCGCGTCAGTCTGCCTCTGGACTATGTTTATGTTAAGTATCTCGTACTTTAAGTTAGGTAGTAGGGTATCCACTATTTCAGGCTCCTGAATCCTGAGGTTCATTGCAAATATGTCGTCAATACTCTTAATCTTACCCTCCTTAACCATACGCCCCAGTTCAGTCTTCGGAACCCACTCCTCCACAGTGGGGGCTGGGGCTGATGCCGTTGAAGCCTCAGACATCCATCAACCAGCCTTCTAGAGCTTTTTAAACTTACCCGTCCTTAAAGGGGGAGGCTTAACACCCCTAATGTGAAGTTAACTTAGGTGGGCTAAAAGTTAAATAACAGAAAGTGCTTAGTCAATGTGGGCCAAGAGTTAAGGGACCTTATTGAACTTAGGAGGAAGGTTAGGAGGAGGATTGATGAGCTTAGGGGTGAACTTGAGGTGCTTGAGGAGGTTTTAAAGTTGATAGACTCCATTATTAAGTCTAAGTCTATAACAACGGCCGATAGGGTGACTCAGCAGAAGTCTGTAATAACCATAAGTGGTAAGGGTGGTGAATGGGCTAGGGTAACGTACGACGACGTAAACCTGGTGATAACATTTACAAAGCCCATCCCTGAACAGCCGCACATCTCCAGGTTCCTCATAGGTGAGGTCCTTGAGGGCTTAAGGAGGGATGACGAAAATATGGTTTCTGAAGGCGAGCTTGATGAGTCTGAGGCCTTAAGCTACGATGTTGAGAGGGATGAGGGCGGTTTGATTAAGGAGATTAGGGTTAAGAATTATAGGAGCCAGAGGAGGCTTAGGAGGATTATTGAGGCCTTGAGGTGGATTGCGGAGAATAGTTAAAGTAGGCGCCCAGTCATGTATCTGGCTAAGCTCCTAAGCCTCCTAACATACCTGACGGCATTGTCTGCATTGGAACTGCCGACTACGCTACTGTAGCCGCCTAGAAAGGCCTTAAACAATTCACCTGAATGAGGCCCATGGTTGCTTTCAAGGGATCTTAAAAGCACGTTTAGGTCTAGGGCAACCCTGTGGAGGTACCTATCATCCCACGTTGGGTTAGCCTCCTCACCAAGCCCAAAGTCTATGAGCCAGCATTCAGAGTCCTTAACCAGGACGTTTGCTGGCGTTGGGTCGCCGTGGAGTATGCCGTTCCTGTGAAGTATGCCCAGCAGCTCACCCATCCTAGCCATGAGCCTTAACGAACCCTCACCATAACCCAGTTTAAACAATAATTCGTTCAATGTAACAGACTCAATATACCTCATCCTAATCCTCATATTGGCCAAGTCGACGTCGTACACATCTGGTACAGGTACACCTAATCCATGCGCCTTAATCATGAGCCTAGCCTCATTAATAGTCCTCCTCAATCTAATAGCCTTATCGAAGGCAGGATCCCTATATGCCTTAGGCATCCTCTCCTTAACAAGCACCGTTAACCCAAGCCAATCCTCCAGGTAGAGTATGGCCTCGGCACCCTTAGCAATAACCCTACGCACAGGCTGGTTATACACCTCAATTTTTAACCCTTTGACGGCAAGCTTAAAAGGCAAGATGCATCACTTAGCGATGAATAGGCTAATATTACCGTTGGTGGCGCTTTCAATAGCACTAACAGTAACCACAGTATTGGCCATAAACCACACGTTAGCCTACGTTAGCTTCACCATAGTGGG
>CAYFHR010000082.1:0-5511 GCA_964343155.1 uncultured Thermoproteaceae archaeon
GTCGTTAACTCATCACCACCCTCCGCGGTGGCGTTTATGTAGCAGTGTAGGCATTTTAAATTGCACCTACGCGTAATATTCCAGAAGACCACCGGCCTTGTGGGGGTTGAGAATTCGCTTGGCCTATCTACATTAAACCTGCCTTTAATGCGCATTGAAACTGTTCCCAGGCCTGAAACCATTACGCTTACAGGTATCATTCAACGCATGGTATTATCTAGGTTTTTAACGTTTCCATCAGGCGTACCCTGTTATGAACCTGCCTGGGTGTAGCCTAACCCAATCCTTGACATCGAGCTTAAAGCTGTGTTCAATCCTATCCCTGTGGAAGTTGTTCATGGTGCAGAACGGTATTATCCTGCCGTCCGGCGTCGCGTAATGTATGTCGCACCTCTCAACCCTCTGGACGTCGAAATTCATGGTGTCCATGAAGTGCATTATGCCTAGGCCAACTACATTAAACATGAATTTGCCCAAAGCCTCGTAACTCCTCTTGAGGAGTAGTTCTGTTAAGAGATCCTTAACAGCCCTATGCTTAACATACTTAACGAGCTTAAGGAGCTTAAGTTTAGCCAGCTCCCTGCTTAAACCACCCTTAACGGCGTCATTATATATCCTCCATATTTCGGCCTCAAAACCATCAACGTCGACGAGCTTCGTTATCGGCACAATGTCCTTAACGTCCTCGTCATAGTATATGAACGTTGATGCCCCACATACAGGGTTGTTTGTGAAGAGGGGCTTAGGCTCACCAGTCAACACCTCTATCAACTTGGCTAATGCGACCGGCCAGTTAACAGGCCTCCAATCCCACCTACTTATCTTACCCCCAGTCTGCCTCTCTATCTCTATCAACACGTCCGGTATCGTTATCCTGTATTGCCTAAGCTCCTCAGGCGTATACTCCCTGGCCCTGCCGGCGAAGGCGACTGGCTGAATATTAATCCACCTCACAACATCCCTATTCTGCACTGCGAAGTCTATTATCTTGCCTATATCCTTATCATTGTAGTTCTTAGCCATTGTAACCACTAGGACTATTGACCTGTGGCCAAGCTTCCTCGCATTCTCAATAACCCTCTTCCTCACCTCAACATAGGCCTTAGGGTCATATAGCCTATGCCTCCACACACCCTTATTATTGGGGTCTATTGTGTCGAACTGCAGGTATAGCGTCGACATTCCGGCATCGAGTAGGGCCTTGTAGAACTCTACATCGTATGCAAGCCTAATGCCATTAGTATTGACCTCAACGTGGTCGAAGCCGAGCCTCTTAGCCATCCTCACTATTTCAGGTAGGTCATTGCGCAGCGTTGGTTCACCACCACTTAGCTGTATTGCGTTTGGGGCCCATGGCTTCTGGCTCCTTAGAATCCTCAACATGCGCTCTATATCGCTTAAAGACGGCTCATATACATAGCCTGCGGCGCCTGCGTTGGCGAAGCATACTGGGCACTTCATATTGCACCTATTGGTGACGTCGATTATGGCTAATACCGTGTTCGACTTATGTGCTGGGCATAGGCCGCAGGCAAATGGGCATCCGCCAGACTCCTTATAGTAGACTATGTCTGTGTTGGGATTTGCAACACCCTTACCGACGTAGTTTGGGTCATCCCACTGGAGGAAGTAGTAGTATAGTTCGGCATCGCCCCAGTATATGTCTAGGAATCTGCCGTGTTCAGGGCACGTCTTCTGAAGCCAAATTACGCCATCATGCTCGTAGAC
Organism: uncultured Thermoproteaceae archaeon; assembly: GCA_964343155.1. Taxonomy (GTDB): domain Archaea; phylum Thermoproteota; class Thermoprotei; order Thermoproteales; family Thermocladiaceae; genus Caldivirga. Next base: position 1,729 of record CAYFHR010000082.1, read on the forward strand.
TACCATTGGTATAGTCCTATTGCAGACTGGGCATACTGAGGTGGTGACCTTAACAACCCTGGAATCCTGAGGGAGGTTAAACCTAGCCTTGAAGAGCCTCTGGGCCCTTTCATCGGTTAGAAACCTCAGGTATGTTTTCGGTATTCGAGGGAACTTGGAAAGGTCAACAAGGGGCTTCGCCGCCTTAACCTCCCCCCTCTCAACCCCCTCAACAATGAGCTTACTCATTAGGCCCACGCAACTTTAAGTTTATATAAGCTTTACACACCTAGCACAGTCTGATTAGTGTGTATACCGTATTAAACATGGGCGGGGTTGGTATGTTGAGTAATGTGGCTATCTGAATAATGCTTATTAACTATAGCCTAAGCCTCGTTCAATGTCCAGGAGGGCTTCTAGGAGGAAGAGGAGGATGTTTATAACAGCCCTAATAGCCATTATAATAGCTGAGGTGGGCTTCATAATAGCCATGGTTGGCCCATACCTATTCTATAGGTCTCCAACGCAGTCAGGGCCGTTAAACAACGTCTACGCATTGATGGCCTATTCATTCGTCAACATTTCATCATACTCCCAGAGGCCGATGCTCATAAACCCGCTTGTATTCAACGGGACAGAACCTGTGGTAATCTTTGTGACACTGGCCCCAGCCACAGGATGTACAATACCCACGACCTTGGTTAACCTGACTAAGGTGGCTAAGGTTGTTTTAGTCCTCCTTAACCAGCCCTCTGTGGGCTACGGCTACATAACCCCTGTCCAGTGGCCGACTGTCCTAGGCTATATGCAGACTATAAACTGCCTACCGCCGCCCAACGTAACATTGGCCACAGCGCCGTGGTTTAGCCCACCCAATGAGCTTCCAGTCGGTTTATTCAACATGACCCAGCTGATGGGTATAATCAACTCAACAACCGTTGAGGAGGATTTAGCCGTGGGCAACGTCACATTCATACCCATGGTAATGGTGGCTAGGGGTAATGGAACCCTCGTAGGCTACCTACTTGGGCTTAATGCACTAAACTTAACCAGGGTACTTACCCTCATTACTGAGGCTTCTCCTCAGCCTTAGCCTCAGGTTTGGCGGATGCCTTCTGAGCCTCCTTATCGCCCACAGGTATTACAGGCCCCTTATCCCAACCCTCAGGGTATACTAAGACTGCGTTGACCTGAGTCACCTGCTCATTAATAGTATTGCCCCTTACGAGCTTCCTCTTCCTCATACCCCTCTTAGGTGGGTGGTAGCCTGGTGGGCCTGATAGAAGCACGTACCTTTTCACAGGCCCCTCTATGCCTGGGTGCATTGGGGCTCCATCGTAGCCGCTGCCTCCGGTTATCTTTACCTTGAATCCCTGCGGTATTTCAAGGAGGCCGCCTAGTATTGATGCATCAACTGTATCGCCTATTTTAAGCCCCATGAACCTTTGGGCAGCCTCATCCTTAACCTCAATCTGCTTAGCCTTACCACTCCTTGGGTCGCTTAAAACAAGCTTAAAGGCCGGCATCGGTGCCTTGCCTATGTTTGGTTTAAAAGTTTTCCTAACCGCCCAAAGCACCCCTATGCTTAGCCATGCTAAGTAGCCAGCCCCCAAGGAGTTCGCAGGTCTCGGGTGAGTTCTCGTGCCCTGGGCCGCATTCGAATATGTGTGGGCAGTAGAAGCATGGGATGCTGGTCAACAGTTCTATGTCCTCGCCAGGTATTATAGCCATCTTGGCGGATATTTTACTGACAAGCTTTGCCCCCTTCTGCGTTAGCCTAATTTCATAAAGCTTCTCCTCAATCTTCCTCCTAGACACGAGCTTAAGCTTAAGCAGGTGGTTTAATGCAGGCATACCAACCTTACTATTGGTCCCAGCCATCTTCCATAAATCCTTCTGTAGGCATTTACCGCCAAGCCTATTCAATGTTAGGAGTATGCTGATTTCAACATCGTTCAACTCCTCTGCCTGAGAATCACCCCTACTATCCTCAGGCACTTGGGAGTCCTAGGGGGAGTTTATTTAAGGGTTTAGGCTGTTCACCTACTGAACCCTGAATATGCGGTAGTCCCTGGCCCTAAGCAGGTATTCACCCTTAACCATAGCCCCTGTTTCAACGTCCTGCCCAGTGACGTTAATCTTGGCGTCTGTTAAACCGTGGTTTATGTATACTGCGTACTCACCCTCCCTAGACCTCAACCTGGCATATTGCACATGCTTAGGTAGGTTCATTGGCCTGAACCCCTCCTCACCCAGTATCACCCCGTATATTAGGTGTGCGTCCCTTGCCTCAAAGGGCTTAGGGTCTATGGTTAGCCACCTTTCAATCGGGTACGTTATGAAGTACACCCTCCCCCTACCATACCTACCCCTCACAATTACGGGATTCCCAGATTCATCACTCAGCAGCACTTCTCCACCGGCCACCTTGGCTATAGCCCTATCGTATGGCGAGCCCTGGGCAGGCACCTCAACCCTGACGCCCCCTATGTTGACCCTTAGGCCGTCTGAGGCTATTGGGTAGTTGTAGTATAGGTTCAGTTTAATTGCCCAATCTATGTTGAGCCACATGCCGTAGCAGTATGAGGCTACTAAAACGCCCCCATCCTCAACAAACCTCCTAAGCGCCTCCTGGGTCTGTGCAAGGTATTTTAATGCGCAGGGCAGGAATATGATCTTTACATCATTCCCCACCTTAGTTTTACCCTCCTCGATGAGTACGCCATCTGTTAGGGGCTCCTCAATTATTATCCTTGGATTCAAGCCATTCTGCACAAGCATCGCGTATGAGTTTACAACCGCCCCAGCCAACTTATGGGAGTCCTCCCTTGATGTGAATGGGTAGCTCCAATATATGTAGGATGGGTATAGTATCGCCACGGGATCCTCAATGGGTTCAACATCGCCGAGGGCTTTAAGTATCCTTGAAAACCTGGTTAATTCATATCCCTGCGGCTTAACATTCCAGTTAACGTCAGTTACGCCAAACCTCAACTCATGCGGGTGGTGTGAGTATGGCCTCTGGTTGGTTAATGGGAAGTCGCTGTAGCACCACCCCCATGCGCCAACGGCCCCACTCACAAGTGAGCCCGCTAGAATCACCCTGTAGTACCCCGCAATGTTTTCATCACTGCCCAGGGTTGATGATGAGCCAAACTCCTCAAGTATGGTCGGCTTACCGAAGCCCCTACAGGCCTTAATGAAGACCTGGACCTGTATAGTATGCCTAAAGGCGTCTGTGTCGGGTGTATAGAAGTGGGGGCCCATGTAGTCCACATAGTCCCTGTATCTGTATGGGTTGAATCCGTTGAAGGCCCCAAAGACGCCCCAACACCCGTCACCGGTAGTAACCCAGTGGCCCCCATCAAGGGACTTTATGAGGCTTGACATCTCCCTAATCCAGTCGGTTACCTTATCCTCACTTGATGTTGCATATATGGGTAGTTCATTGCTGAGTATCCAGCCCCTCAGGGCTGGATGGCCCCTAAACCTGGAGACTATAGCCTCTATAAGTAGCCTAACCTCATTCCTAAGCTCGAAGAAGTCCCTACCACCCCTCCACCTGGGGTCCCAATTCTCCCCCGACATGTGGCCCACTACAAATGTTAAAAATACTCCAACACCATTCTTATGGGCTAGGTCTAGGAATCTCCCAAGCCTCCTCAACATCTCCTCATCAACCTTATTGGCCTCTGGCTGGAAGTCGGGCCAATATATGAAGGCCCTTATGACGTCGACGCCGAGCTCCCTAATCTGGGCAAGCTCCCTCTCAACAACCTCCTCGTTAAAGAACCTCCACATTAA
>CAYFHR010000083.1:0-5511 GCA_964343155.1 uncultured Thermoproteaceae archaeon
ATACCTGCCGGTGAAGCCAACGTAGTCGTCATTAATGATAGGGTTTTAGGTATGAAGTTTAGGGTCTTTGCATGCAGTGAATGCTTAGCTAAGCACGGTAGGTATATTGAGGTTTAGCAAACCCTCTCGCCAACAACATTGTCGCCGGGTTCAAGCACCGTGAGGGGTATTGGCTTACCCCTCTCACCACACGTGGCCAGGAGCATACCCTGGCTCTCCACGCCGAAGAACTTCCTATACTCCAGGTTAGCCACAATAACCACGTATTTACCCACGAGGTCCTCTGGCCTATAGTATTCGGCTAGGCCCGCCACAATCTGCCTCTTCTCAGAACCTATGTCTACTACAAGCCTTATCAACTTCCTACTACCCTCAATCCTCTGGGCCTCGATAACCTTCCCAACCCTAAGCTCTATCTTAGAGAAGTACTCCCTACTAACCCTCTCCTGGGCCATGTATTAGGGCCCTCCTACTCCTTTAAAACGGTTACACAGGTCCCTGAGGGGGCATTCGCCACATTTAGTGTTCCTGGAGCCGCACCAGACCTTGCCCACGGTCACCATCCCTGCGTGGAATAGTTTAAGGTTGAATAGGCCCCTTGGAATATTGCCCAGCAGCATCGCCCTATAGTCCTCATAGCCCAATTCCTCGTCAAGCCCAAGAACCCTCCCCAAGACCCTCCTGGTGTATGCAGATACAGGTATCGTGTATTTATTCAAGGCATACAGCGCTATTGAGTCGGCGGTCTCGGGCCCAATACCCCTAATGCCCATTAGGAACTCCCTATAGTCACTCCTCCTAGCCAACTCACCTAAACCCCCTATTGATGCAACAGCCCTAGACGCCTCGATAAGCCTCCTAGCCTTAACATACCTGAAGTTAACCCCCTTAATCACCTGCGCCAATTCCCCAGGATCCATGTTGGCCAACTTCTCAAGTTTATTTAACCCAAGTTCCCTAAGCCTATTGATAACATTCTCAACAATCCTCCACCTGGTTTGTTGGACAAGTATCGCCGATATGAATACTTCATCGGGGGTTTCAAGGCCGCCCCACCAGCGTGGTGAATGTTCATCGGTAACGACCCAGCCGTTCTCGGCCAAAACATCCCTAATATTAATAAATTTACCTAGAATTTTAGAAAGCAGGCTAGCCAACATGGCACCTGCCCGTCAATATGCATAAGGCTACGGCCAGCTGGGCAATGCCGCCAACATCCCCATCGACGGCGTATGCATATGTTACGTTCGGGGCATCAACCTTAATGTCCTGGTCGGAGCCATCCACAATAACCACAACCCTCCCCTCTGGTTTAAGTTCCGAAATGTGCCTAACCTGGGGCCCTGGCCTCCTAAGGACTATTACGTGGCTTGGGTTGAGGACGCTTAAGGCGTCTTTAATCGTCGAGAGTATTATCAGGTTTGCCGAATACCTTAGGGCAACCTTAAATGCCTCCGGGACGCCCTGCTGGGCCGCTGAACCATATACATGCGTCAGGACTAGGTTCTTGATGCCGAAGCCGTAGGTAACCTTGGCGAATTCCACAACCCTAGCTATGCTTGAGGTGTTGTCTACAACTACGTAGACCTCCACATTAGGCCTAAACCATGTTCAGTTTAAATAAGCTACTCTGGGGGTATTTCAGCGTAGATGGCCTCGAGGGGTATCCCCTGCCTAGCCCTAATAATCCTCGCAGCCTCGTAGGCAACGATGCCTATTATGAAGAATGGCGAAGACTCAACGAGTATTAATGGGGCACTCCCCGAAATAGACAGGTAGTATTGCGGGTACGTTAACCAGTAGTATGCGAATATGCCCAGGACCAGCAGATATATTACCGATAGGGCTAGTGCAGGGCCCCTACCCAAACCCCTAATCTTAGTAACGCCCCTCGCGTAGTATGGTATTGCCAGCAGCATTGATGCCATGAACGTGTAGACGAGTAGGACCACTGCATCCAGGTTTAGGGCATACATGAAGGCTGAGCTGAATGGCGTCAGTAGGAGTATCGCCATGAGGATTATCGTCACTGCCAGGTCTATGGCGTGGGCAACTATTGGCGAGTGGGTGCGTGGGTGGACGTAGGAGACCACCTCAGGCAGGACCCTGTCCATTGAGAAGGCTAGTAGGTATCTTGAGACCTGTATAACGACGCCCGTCACGGGGGCTATGTACCATAGTATTGAGGTTAAGGCCAATACGTGGGCCATAGGCGTATTTATAAGCGCCAGCAGTGCGCCTGGATTAACCAGGATAGATCCCGAATCTATGCCGTTTGCATACATGTATCCTGCACCTATTATGAAGCCTGGGGTGAGGGAGGCTAGGTATGATGCGACAAATAGCGTTAATGCCAATCCGCCGAATATGAACATGCCCACGACACCCATAAGGGTCGTTAACCTATCCCTCCTAATCTCACCACCTATTGTTGCTGGGTAGTTGACGTAGGCCCACACGGCCGTTGTGAAGGCCACCATGCCTAGCAGGCCGAATAAACCCCCAGTGGGCTTAGCCTCATTAGCGTATTTTAGGGCCTCCGAATAGTAGCCTGATAGGCTTGACGCAATTAGGCTCCTTGGAAGGGTTAGTAGATATATTGCAGAGGCTATGAATGAGGCAACCGCCACTATTGAAATGGCAGTGAATAGGTCTAGGCCAGCCCTAGCTGAGGCCATGTTAACCCCAATTATGATTGCTAGCAATGCTACTGAAACCGCGAACTCAACAATGGGGCTCGACAACGGCTTATAGGCTGGGTTGCCCATAGCCTCAAGCACCATGTCCAGCTGGGTTACTGCGAAGTAGACTAGGACTGCGTCGTATAGCATTTCACCCAGCGTGAAGTTGAACCACGCCGCAAAGCCCACCCTCGGGTTAAGCCTTGAGAAATACACATAGTCGGCCCCGGTCCTCGGATACTGCCTGGTTATCATGTACCATAGGGCTACGGCCGGTGTGAATATTATCCATGAGAGGACTATGGCAATGTAGGGTATTGCTCCTTTACCAAACAGGAATACTCCAGGCATGTAGACGAAGGGTATTGCTAGGAATCCATTATAGCCGAGGCTCATTAAGAAGGCCCTGAATGGCCCAACCTCCCTAACGAGGCCCGTGGACTCCCTAACGAATAGGCTCATGATAAACCACCCAGGAAGGCCTCAACTACATCGCCTACGTTAACCCTTAGGCCAAGGTCCCTGAGGGCCTTGGCCAGGGCTACCACGGCGTTTAGCATGTGGTTGACTGAGGCCGTATAGCCCATATGGCCTATTCTGAGGACCCTACCCTTCAGATAGCCCCAGGAGCCAGCCAACATTACGCCGTACCTTAAGGCATATTCCCTAACCTTAACGTCGCTTAAACCCTCGGGGGTGTAGAAGGCTGTGACTGTTGGGCTTGAGTAGCTCTCCTCCTCGGGGACTAGCCTAAGCCCCATGGCCTCAACAGCCCTAACAACACCCCTTGAGACTGAGCGATGCCTTGCATAGACGTTTTCTAAACCCTCCTCGAAAATCATCTTCAACGATTCCAGGAGCGCGTTTACCAGAGGTTCACTGTGCGTGTATGGGAATTCCATCTTCTCGACAACATCCCTCCAAAGCCTAATGTTTAGGTAGAAGCCCCTGTAGCCAACCTTCTCAACCCTAGCCCATGCATCGCTGCTCAGCGCCAATATTGTTAGGCCTGATGGCAGGTTGAGGACCTTTTGACTACCCCCAATTAAAATATCGACGCCCCAGCCAACGTTAACCTCAACACCCCCTATCGCCGACACTGAATCAACTATAAGTAGCCTACCCTCGCCCTTAACGACCTCTGCAACCTCCCTGAGGCTGTTTAAGGTGCCTGAGGGGGTTTCGCAATGGACCATGGTGACTACCTCAGCATCCTTAGCGTCACCCCTGAGAAACCTCCTAACCCCATCTGGGTCAAGGACCTTGCTGTAGTTAACCCTGTATATAACCGGGACCCCGCCGTATGAGGATACTAGGTCTGCGAAGGAGTCTCCGAAGATTCCATTGCTCAAAACGGCAACCTTGTCACCCTGCCTAACCGTGTTTGCGACGGCAGCCTCAAGCCCACTCATAGCCTCCCCAACCCATATGACTACATTCTCCTTAATGGTCCCAAGCATCTTGGCTAAATAAGCCCTAGCCTCATCGTACCTTGAGAAGAATTCTGGGTCAAGGTCCGGGTTAGTCGCCTTCTTGGCCATTGCGAGCAGGATCCTGTGGGGTATCTCAGTGGGGCCTGGGGTTGCGATTAATGTGTCTGTGGCCAGCATTATAGGGCGGCTTTACGAATATACTTAAGCCTTGTTAAACGTTTAATACTAGACTGGCTTAACCTTAAAGACCCTTATCGGCTCCTGCTCATCCTCATGGAGGGTGACTAGATATATTAGTGAACCCGCAGCCAAAAACCTCAAATCCTCAGTAGGTATGTCTGCCTTCTCCCTAGGTAGCTTAAGGCCAAGGGCCCTTAAGGCGAGTTCAACAGCCCTATCCCTAATAATGTTGTATATCTTCAACCCCTGGGCAACATAGTCGTTAAACTCCTTGACGAAATCCCTAACATTAACCTCACTGAACCTGACCTCAAGGGTCCCTGAATCGGTCAATATCCGTGGCGAGAACCAATCCATAATAATGACTTTCCCAGCCTCCCTCTGAGGCTTCTGCCTCTTCTCCTCAAGCAGCATTACCTAAATACCCACTAGCCCCCTTTAAAACTTTTATAACCTTATATAAACCCCTAATCCCGGCTATTTACTTTAATGGCCTTCAGGCTATTAAGCCACATAAGCTCTTCCGCAATACAATCTATATATTTTATTAATTTAAATGCTGTTAAAGTAAATAGTTAATAACGGGGAAATACCAGGCTAAGGTTCATAATTAGCTAAGCTGTCTTTTAAACCATGAATTTCGAGATGTTACCTATAGCAGCATCCTTAACTGGGTTAGCTTATGCACTTTACCTAGTTAAATGGGTCCTATCAAGGAGCCCTGGCAGTAGTGATTCAGCCTACGTGAGTTCGCTTATAGCTGAGGGTGCTAGGGCGTTTTTAAACAGAGAGTATAGGGCAATCTTGCCCGTAGGCATTGCATTAACTATCTTGATCTGGGCCTCATACCTCTTAGTCTTCCATAAATATGCAGTAGCGTCGCTGGCGTCATTATCATTCGCAGTCGGGGCCCTTGGGAGCGCCGCCTCAGGCTACATAGGCATGTATGTTACTACCAGGAGTGCGTCAAGGACAGCTGAGGCCGCCAGGAGGGGCCTGGGCGATGCGCTTAAGGTATCCTTCAGGGCTGGGGGCATTATGGGCCTTACATTAGCCTCAATAGGCCTATTAACCGTAGCATCGCTGTATATTTCATATAGCAGCTACCTAAGCCGATATTGGGCTGAGGCCCTAGTGCCCGCTGCATTCGGCGCAAGCCTAATATCGCTATTCATGAGGGTTGCAGGGGGCATATACACTAAGGCTGCCGACTGGGG
>CAYFHR010000084.1:0-5459 GCA_964343155.1 uncultured Thermoproteaceae archaeon
ACACTAGGGTTAGGGCCCTCTTGTATAGGTTTGCGAAAAATTCCTTAGATAGCCTTAATCCATCGACTGGGGTTAGCCTATATGTGAATTGGTCAAGTACATACCATCCATCGTAGCCCGTATCCATTAATGCATATAGGAAGTCTACGAATTGCCACACGTCACCGGTGCCAACGACCCTATCCTCATCGTTGCTATGCCACTTGGCTGTATTTATGTGCACTACGGCTATAGGTACATTAAACCTGTTTGCCAGGTAGACTGTGTATGCTGGCTCAACTGCATACATTAGTTCATGCCCATAATCTATCGTTATTCCGAATAGGCTGGCCTTAAGCTCGCTATTTAGCCTACTGGCAATTAGTATTGATGTTTGGCTCGTCGGTATTATTAAATTGCCTTCACGGGGCTCCTTCGGCTTAGCCTCAATGCCGAAGCGCCTTATACCCATCCTCAACGCCTCCCTACCAAGCGCCAATAGGCCATCTATCAACATGTCTATCTTCCTGCCGTAATTGGCCTCAAGGCTGTAGTCCCATCCATCGGACCCAAGCCATATTGAAACAGAATCAACGCCAAGGCTCCTGGCTATGTCTAGGCTTTGGGTGAATGTGCTTAATGCAGCCTCCCTAATCTTAGGGTCTGGGTTCGTTAAGGTACCCATCTTAAACGTGGGTATTCCTGAAAGGTCCAGTGCAAGCCCAGCAATTGTTAACCCAAGTTCACTGGCCGTTGCCTTAAACCTATCTACAAGATCCCTATTAACCCTGAGGCTGCTATCGAGGAACTGTACATCAACGGGGACTACGCCCACTATTCCTGCTTCTTTAATCCTCCTGGCCTGGTCTATTGGGCTGCTTGGGAGGCCTGGGAAGTAGCCGCTTCTATTGAACCTGTCTGAGAAGTCGCCTGCAGTCCATGTGCCCGCGGCGAACTTCACATTAAACTCCCTGAAGAATGAGTCAACTAAAGGGCCTTCAATAAACCCCGAATAGGCCCTCAACCTCTCCAAGCTCATATTAACTGCCTATGGCCTTAATTTTTAAGCATCCACAACATCCACAGCCTAAACCTGTTTAAGGCACCTTCAATACCTTGTTAAGGAAGTGTGAGTATGCATCCTCAAGCCACCTGCTGGGCCTGGGCTCGTAAACCCTAATCCTGGCAGAATTCCTGACAATGCCCCTTAATTCCTCATGGGACTTAACGAACCCTAGGCCGGCCAGTTGGACAAGTATGTTGCCTAGGGATGTGGATTCCTCAGGGCCTGCATAGACGGGAATACCCATTACATCCGCCGTTAACTGATCCATCAGGCTATTCCTCGAACCCCCTCCAAAGATATTAACCCCACTAAGCCTCCTACCTGTTAGCCTGGAGGCCTCCTCAAGTATGTACCTGTGCTTCAGCGCTAAGCTAACTATGATTACTTTAAGTAATTCGCCTAGGCTTCCAGGTTTTCTTTGGCCAGTCTCCTCCAGGTACCTGTTAATCTCCTCAACCATGTTTACTGGGGCTAGGAACCTCTCATCATCAACATTTATCACTGAGCCTATGTAGTCGGCTTCCTCTGCCATTTTAGCCAACTCGTCGTATGAATACTCCCTGCCCTCAACATCAGCCAAGATCCTCCTAACCTCCTGTATCAGCCACATACCCTGCATATTTCTTAGAAACGTTATTTTACCAAACGCACCCCCCTCATTGGTGAAGTTGCTCCTCATAGCCTCCTCATTTATCAGGGGCTCGGTTAGCTCCACGCCTACTAGATTCCATGTGCCTGAACTTATGTAGGCGACGGATTCGCTAACCATTGGGGCTGCAGCTACGGCAGATGCCGTATCATGCGTCGCCGGCGCTACTACTGAAATATTCTTCAACTCACCTTTAGGTATCCCTAATTCGTCAGCTAAACCCTCAGTTAAGCTTCCTAAGACTGCCCCCGCATCAACCACCCTTTGAAAAATCTCCACAGGTATATTCAACTTCTCTAAAATATCCACACACCACTCCCTCCTCCTAGGATCCAGAAGCTGCGTCGTTGAGGCATCGGTATACTCAGACACTTTAACGCCTGTTAACCAGTAGTTTATGAGGTCAGGTATCATTAGGAGCGCCTTAGCCTCCCTCAGCTTGGAGGGGCTTCGCCTAGATATTGCATATAGTTGGTAAATCGTGTTTATCCTCATGAACTGTATCCCAGTCCTCATGTATATGTAGTCCCTTGGGATAATCCTGAAGACCTCGTCCATAACCCCCTCAGTCATGGGGTCCCTGTAGGCGTATGGTAAGCCCACAAGCTCGCCGTTGGCGTCCAGTAGGGCGAAGTCGACACCCCACGTATCTACGCCTATTGAAACCAGGCTCCCCTTAAACTTCCTGTAGGCAAGCTTTATCGAATTCTTAACCTCCTCCCATATCCTTAAAATATCCCAGTGGAGGTGGTTCCCCACCCTAATCATTCCGTTCCAAAACCTGTAAACCTCATCAACAGTGAGCCTCATCTCCTTCAAATCCAACGTACCTACAATAGCCTTACCCCCACTAGCCCCAATGTCTATTGCTAACGCAGATACCTTATCCATCACGTTCACCTGCCGTTTAAGTAGGGCTCAACTATGTCTAGTATCTTCAAATCCTTCAAGGTCTCCCTAGTCGGTATACCGTTGTCATCCCAGCCCATGAACTTGTAGTACTCGTTCAGCATGGGTTCTAGCTCAACCACAAGCCCCTTGGCACCACCCTCGTTTAACGGCTCCTTGAGGAACCTTTCAGGTAATGTATCGTCCTTCCTGGAGATTCCATTTATGACATTGAACATCCTCTTCAGCGTAAATATGCGTTTGCCGGCCGTCAACATGTCTTGGAGGGACTTCCTAATCCCAGTGACCATTGCATACATGCCCACTAGGTGTAGTGGTGGTATGTCGACGAACTTGCATATTATCATTGATTCAATAACCTCATGCCACATCTCCATTGTGGCCACAATCCACCCCTTACCCTGGTATGCCTCCCTGCTAACCCTCTCATATATCTTAAGGTCCGTTATCCTCATACCCTGCTCAACCCTAAAGGTTAATCCCTGCAGGTGGTCTGCACCCCTATTCGAGGTTGCGTACTGTAGGCCCATACCCTTGAACGCGCGTGGGTCATGCATGGGCATTTCAGTGCCCTTAACATGCATGCAGTATTTTTCACTACCCCTGCCAATGGTCCTCGACGCTATGCGGCATCCTTCACCGAGTAGTTTGCCGAAGCCCTCACGCCTACCTATCATTTCAATGAGCTTCAACACCACCTCCTTATCACCCCACTTCAATTCAAGGCCCCCGGTATCCTCCTTCGTTAAGAGGCCCTTCTCGAAGCTTTCAATAGCCCAGGCTATCGTTACGCCCGTCGATATTGTGTCTATGCCGTACCTGTTGCATAGGTCATTTGCCTTAACCAGGTAGTGTGGGTCATCTATGAGTAGTAGTGAGCCTAAGGACGCTATAGTCTCGTACTCAGGCCCCCTACCCTTAACACCATTATCCTCAACATACTTCCAGCAGTGTATTGGGCATGACCAGCAGGCCCTATGGCCCTTAACAATGCCGGACTCCCTGAAGGCCCTCCCTGAAATCCTATATATGCCGTCCCACTTGCCTAGGGTGAAGTTCTTTATAGGCATGTCGCCGTATTCGTAGAATGACTCGGCCTCACCGGCGGTGCCGTATATTGAGTATATTTGCGTCGTCGGGTAGGATAATATATACGGCAGTAGCCTATTTACAGCGCTCCTCAACCTGTCAGGCTCCTTAACCTTAATCTGCCCAGTACCCCTAATAACTATGGCCTTAAGGTTCTTAGAACCCATGACAGCCCCCATCCCAGTCCTGCCGGCAACCCTAGGGCCATCTGGGGTTATGTCAGATGCAATTACGGCATACCTGACGAGCCTCTCCCCGGCAGGGCCTATTGCGGCTATGCGCACGTGCTTATCGCCAATATCCTTCTTCAACTCCTGGTCAACATCAATGATAGACATCCCCCAGTACTTTGAGGCATCCCTAATTTCAACGCTACCATTGTTAATATACAGGTATACTGGGCTACTTGCCCTACCCTTAATCACTATGCCATCGAAGCCAGCCTTCTTAAGCTCGACCCCAAAGAACCCTGAGGCATGGGCCTCGCCCCAGGCTAGCGTTAGCGGCGACTTGGCTGCCACCACATAGCGCCCACTGCTCGGCACCTGCGTCCCGGTTAATGGGCCTGTCATGAATACCAGCGCGTTCTCGGGGCTGAATGGGTCAACCCTAGGGTCCACCTCATCAAACAGTATCCTGGCTGCAAGCCCTATACCGCCCAGGAATAAGTCTACGTAATCCTCCCTGAGGTCAACCTCTGTAACCTTGCTGTTCGTTAAATCAACCTTAAGTATCTTGCCCACGTAGCCAAACCACTCGACCATAAATGGTCACCTAGCCCTGGAAGTAGAGCTTCATGTATAGTTCAACATCCTTCTCAGGTATTGTTGGGGGCTCCTTGCCAAGAGCCATGGCTACAAATTGGGCTGTGGCAACCTCCTCAAGGGTCTCAACAACGGCCTCCGCCTCAAGCAGGTTAGCCCCCATTCCAATCACGCCGTGGTTCATCAATATTATTGCCCTAGCCCCCTTCAGGGCTGCCTCCGCAACAAGCTTAGCCAACTGGTCTGTGCCAGGGAATGCGAATGGCACCACCTCAACCTTCCTAAGCGTCATGACCGCCTCAACAGATATGGGCTTTATGTTGACCCCGGCCAGGGCTAGGCCTAGTGTAATCGGGTTGTGTGCATGGACAACTGCATTTACGTCAGGCCTAACTTTATATATTGCTGCATGGAATGGAGTCTCCGTGGATGGCCTTAGGAAGCCTTCAACAACATTGCCGTCTAAATCCACCTTAACTAAATCATCCTCGGTTAAAGCACCCTTAAAGACGCCACTTGGCGTTATCCAGAATTCGCTAGCCCCTGGTAACCTCGCACTCACATTACCCCCCAATGCCGATACAAGGCCCCTCTCGTATAGCGCCCTCATAACCCTTATAATCTCCTTCTTCAAATCCTCCTCACTACCTAGGCTTAAACCACCCTCCTCACCAGACATTGCCACTAAGGCTATTAGGAGCTATATAAACATTGGGTCGAACAGGTTAGGGGTCGTGTGCCTGAAACAATGTTTTTGGTCTTTTAGGGGTTATCTTGTTTCTTTTGTGGCTATTAGGTATGCTGATGCCCAGGGAAGGCTTATAGGCCTTTTCCTGCATTAACGAGTTGGTGGGCTTGGGGTTCCCGAGGGTTGCTGAACCACCGTAGGTAACCCTGAGCCGTAACGAACCCGAGGGTGAAGGCCCTAACCTACCACTCTCGGGTGGGCGGCAAGCTTTAAAGCATTAATCAAGTAATGCAGGTATGGATGTTGAAGAGAGGT
>CAYFHR010000085.1:0-5456 GCA_964343155.1 uncultured Thermoproteaceae archaeon
GGAACGCGTATGAGGCCATTAAGGAGGTTTCAATGGACCTTGAGGAGGGGGCTGACATAGTTATGGTTAAGCCAGCAATGCCCTACCTCGACGTAATAAGGCTGGTTAAGCAGCACTTCCCAGAAGTCCCCCTAGCCGCCTACCAGGTCAGCGGCGAGTACTCTATGATAAAGGCCGCGTCCCTGAATGGCTGGCTTAACGAGAAGATGGCTGTCTTAGAGGCTTTAACAGCCATAAAGAGGGCTGGGGCCAACATAATAATAACGTACTTCGCCCCAGAGGCCGCCAGGTGGATTGGCGAGGTTAGGGAACTATTTTAACGCATCATCGAACTATAGAGGCGCAATAGTTATTAACCCCAGGCACCATGGCGTTTTATGGTAGTTAAACAGGAACGAGGAAGCCCAGTAGAATAGCCCTAGCCTACTCAGGCGGTTTAGATACTACCGTCGCTATACATTGGCTTAAGAATAAGTATAATGCCGAGGTTATAACAGTCACGGTTGATGTTGGGCAGGACGACGATTTTAAGGAGATTGAGGAGAGGGCCTATAAGGCTGGGGCCTTGAAACACTACACGATAGATGCCAAGTCGGACTTCGCATATGGGCCGATAGCCTCGGCAATAATGGCTAACGCCCTCTACGAGGACAAATACCCCCTAGGAACAGCCCTGGCCAGGCCGTTGATTGCTGAGAAGGTTGTTGAGGTGGCTAGGAGGGAGGGCTGCGACGCCGTGGCCCATGGCTCAACGTCTAAGGGTAATGACCAGGTCAGGTTTGAGGAGGCCCTTAAGGCTCTGGCCCCAGACCTGATAATATTGGCCCCGGCCAAGGTCTGGGGTATGAATAGGGCTGAGGAGGTTGAGTATGCCAGGAGGAACAACATACCGATACCTCAGATACACAGCAGGTTCAGCATAGATGATAACCTGTGGTCCAGGAGTATTGAGGGGCCTGAGGTTGATGACCCATTTAGGGAGCCTCCTGAGGACGCCTTCAAATGGACCGCACCCCCAGGTAGCGTTAAGGAGCCCATAGACCTTGAGATAGAGTTCAAGCAGGGAATACCAGTGTCCGTCAATGGGGAGAAGATGGACCTGGTTAAACTCATACAGTACCTAAATAAGGTTGTTGGGGCCCATGGATACGGCAGGGTTGACCACATTGAGAACAGGGTTGTTGGATTCAAATCCCGCGAGGTTTACGAGGCCCCCGCAGCCCTAACCCTCATAGAGGCCCATAGGGACCTTGAAAAGGCCATATACACGCCGTTGGAGTATAGGTTTAAGAAGCTTGCAGACCAATATTGGACAGACCTGGTTTACCAGGGCCTTTGGCACGAACCCCTTAGGATTGAGCTTGAGGAATTTGTAAAATCCCTAAACAGGTGGGTTACCGGCGTAGTTAAGGTTAGGGTGTTTAACGGGTTAACGATACTGGGCAGGGATAGCCCATATTCAAGCTACAGTAAGGATGTTGCAGACTACGTCAAGGGCTGGTACCCAACCTTCGAGGAGGCCGAGGGCTTCATAACAATGTGGACCATGCACTCCCTCACCGCATACAGGGTTAGGTGGGGTAGGGGTGTATCGTGAAGCCCTGTTGGGTAAAGGGGAGTTAAGTAAGATAGCCTACACATCGTCGATAATCGATGATTCTGAAATCTTCAGGGAAACAATACTCGCATTAATAACCCACGTTAATGAATTGGAGAGGCAGGGCATACTGAGGCGCGATGAGGCTAAGGCTATTAGGGATGGTTTAAGGGGGATATTTAAAGATGGGTATAGGCCAATTCAAGGATATGAGGATGTGCATGAGTACGTTGAGGCTGAGTTAATTAGGAGGATTGGGCCCATTGGGGGTTGGGTTGGGTTAGGGAGGTCTAGGAATGACCACGTTGCGGCGGCCATTAGGCTTAGGCTGAGGAGGATGATTATTGAGCTCATGGCTGAGGCTAATAGGCTTAGGTCAACAGCCCTCGGGAAGGCCCTTGAAACACTGGATAAGCCGATAATAGGTTCAACGCATAGGCAGCCAGCACAGGCTGCAACATTGGCTATGTATATGCTCTACATTGATGAGTTGACGAGGGATTTCCTCGGATCCATTAAGGAGGCGTTAAACGTAGTCAACAGGTCGCCTCTGGGTACAGGCCCACTGGCCGGCGTATTGACTAGGCTTGATAGGGTTAGGGAGGCTGGTGAACTTGGGTTTAGCGGCATTGTTGAGAATCCAATATATGCGACTGGTTCAAGGTTCTTCGCACTACTGGCCTCTTCAATAACGGTATCCTACCTGGTCGAATTAGGCAGGTTCATAAACACCCTGGAGATGTGGCTAATGCCCCAGTTAAACTACATTAACGCAGACCCAAGCCACCTAGCCACAAGCAGCATAATGCCCCATAAACGTAACCCAGCAACCCTTGAGGTGTTTAGGGCTAGGATTGGCGAAGCCATGGGGCATTTAGTCGCATTGATGTCTATTGAGAGGCCTGTTGAGTCAGGCTACCAGCTGGACCTACAGGAGGCCACAAGGCATGTCTGGGCCATATTCAAGATAGCTAAGGATGGCTTAGCCATATTGGCAGACTTCATAAAGGGCATTGATGTAAATGTGGACAGGGTACTTGAAGACTCGTCAAAATACCCAATAACAGCGTCCGAATACGTTGAGGAAAGGTCGATTAGCGAACACAGGCCCTTCAGGGAGGTTTACAGGGAGGCAGCATTGATGATTAAGAATGGTTCATTTAAAGGACCCAGCATAGAGGAGGTCCTCAAATCCAAGGACATAATCAGTAATGCTAGGAGTATTGCCGAATCAAGGTTGAGGGAAGTTGATGAAGATTCTAAATACCTAGATAAATTATGGAGATTAATCAATGAAGCTGAAGAAAAATTACTGACCGAAGAGGGCTAGTCAGCGAGATTGTTTAAAATCCACCTAACGGAAGCATCAATACTCTTAAGGCCTTAAGCTAAACCCAACCCTTAGGTATCGTTGATGGCAGGCATCAACGCTGAAGTAGTCTTGAGATGCCTTAAGAAGCCTCTTACCTCACCCTTCACTCACCTATGTATCTACGAAGCGTGAATAATACCCCTAATGTGGCTACCAGCACGATGAATGATGATGCGTATTCCACATTTATTGGTAGCAACAA
Source organism: uncultured Thermoproteaceae archaeon (assembly GCA_964343155.1). Classification (GTDB taxonomy): domain Archaea; phylum Thermoproteota; class Thermoprotei; order Thermoproteales; family Thermocladiaceae; genus Caldivirga. Next base: position 3,172 of record CAYFHR010000085.1, read on the forward strand.
GATGCCACCCCTCCTCAATCCGGATAATAACATTCTATACGCTAAGTATGAAAATACTGATAGAAGTAGCACCTTTATTGTCGACCCCCTGGCCTTGGGTAGAATATGCGTTGATATGTTTGCGCCAACAACTACGCCTATCATAGATGCCGTAGCCATGAATGGCTGTATGTAGCCGAAGAACCAGTAAAGTGTTCCGCTGGTCGCCGCCGTCACACCGACTATTAAGTTGCTGGTTGCTGAGGCCACCTTTATCGGTAGTTCAGCAGCCCAATATAGGGCAAGCATGTTTATTGGGCCGCCGCCAATCCCTAGAAGGCCTGATATCAACCCTCCAAAGAGCATTATCCCCCATGCCTTCACTAGGCTGCTCTTTCTCACCCCGTAATTTACGTAAACCTTCAATGCCTGGTCTAGGTAAGACCCAGTAATTATGTAGGAGTCCTTTACACTCATCGGTAATGCAGCCACCACGTGACGCTTAGGCCTTACTACAAGGGCCATCGCCATACACATTACGCCACTGAACACTAGGTAAAGTATCCAATTGTAGCCTGAGTTAATTATATGGTATGCCATTAATGAGCCCACAATGGCCCCTGTCGTGCCTGCCGAACACAGCACTATGAATATCTTAATGTTTGGTAATCCCATTCTCAGGAACCTTGAACCAGCCATTATTGATGTGGATATCGCAGATACTAGGCTGATGCCTGCCGAGTACTGTATTGGTAGGTTTAACAGGATTGTCAACAGTGGTGTTAATATGACGGCACCGCCAAGCCCAAGCAAACCCCCAAGCAGGCCTGCCATTAATCCACAAGCTGCTATTAATCCTAGGGTGATTAGAGCTTGAGCGACTACGTACATATTAAACACTTTTACTTATGAAGTATAAATGTGGGAAGCACGAATATTGCGAGGAATAGGTTGACTAAAGTTATTGCTGCAAGTATCGTGTATAATACGTCCTTCTCTATTATAAACCTAACAAGGTTTAGCGCCACCATTACCACGGGTATTGCTATTAATACGAGCAGCCCCGTTAACATTAGGCTTAACCCATCAAGCCTTAAGTCGCCATCAATAACTTCCACTATTGTTATTGTTGATGTGTCAACATGACCATTTGGGTCAATGATCTTGTTAAGCGAGACCCCTAATCCACTTCCATGGGTAAAGACAAGAATTAGCCCTAGCATTAATAGTGCAATGCTTATGAAAACCCCATATTTAAGGAGATTACTTGTTATGTTTGTGAACTTGAGTTCAATCCTTCCTGGATTTTCAGGCTTAGCCTGATATATCGCTATTGTTGCATCTTGAATTTCCCTGTACCTATATGTGAATATGAAATATAGTGAAGCTATTATCACTGATGCGAATATTGACGCGGCTATGTTTCTTTCCATTGATGTTATTGGCAGTACGCCCTCCTTACCAAGGCCTTTAAGGACCATCCTAAAGCCCAGGTAAGCCAGTATAGCGACGAAGGCCCACCTCACCTGCCTATTGGTCACGTACATGAGCACCCTAGTACCAATCCTTGAACCAAGCAGAACCCCGATTGCTGTGCATGCAGCTATGAATGGGCTTATGTAGCCGAAGAACCGGTACAGTGAACCACTTGTTACTGAAGATACCCCTATCATGAAGTTGCTTGTTGTACTCACCTTCATGGGTAGGTTCATTCCCCAGTCCACGGCAAGGACCTTAAGCGCACCATTACCGATACCCAATAAACCACTGATGAAGCCTGCGAAGGGCATAATTAATCAACCAAGCCGCTACCTGACTTCTCTTCAGGCAGTGTAGGCGGTGGTAAATACTCCTCCTCCTTGGCGGCTAATTCCTTAATCCTGCTAAGCCTCTCAGGCCTCAATAACTCATCAAAGACCTCCCTACCAACACTTCTTAATTGTGCAATAACCTCAAAGAGCTCCCTCTTGAAGGCCACTGGCGTTTCTTCAATGAAGCCCCTGGCGTCAATCCTGGCTCTTGGGAACTCTTTTAGAATCCTTTGAGCAACGTCGTCGGGGACCTCGAGCTCAATCACCTTAAGGTAACCACCGTATAGGTCCTTGACCAGCCCCTCTAGCGGCGTGCCCCTTATTCTCTCGAGCCTCGCCTTATCCAGTATTACGGAGATCTTGTAGGGCATGCCCATCACCTCTTCAACGGCACCTCCATTGGTGGTACATCAACCTCAAGCTCCCTCTCCTTTAACTCGAGGTACTTCTTATTGACGAATGGGTAGCCATAGACCCTCCACCACTTGACAATGA
>CAYFHR010000086.1:0-5422 GCA_964343155.1 uncultured Thermoproteaceae archaeon
GGCGCCCCGGCCGGGATTTGAACCCGGGTCTCGGGCTCGACAGGCCCGCATCCTACCTGGCTGAACGACCGGGGCTTAGGGCACCTTTAGCCTAAATCTTTTAAACTTGACGTTACATGTAGTGCCCAATCGGCTACTTAGGCGTGGTACTTACTTCGATCTCCAACCTGCCCGCCAGGCTATATATGTTGATTGAGCCTATTATGTTGCCGTAAACCCTCATTAAAGTTTCCATCAACTTATTCACAAACTCAACAATTGGTGCAACTTGGCTTTCACCACATGGATTTAACCTACCTGAAACCACAACATCCCCCTTATCACCAATTAATACGAAGCCCTCAAAGTACAGGTTATTGAAGCTTAATGAGCCTCCATAGGCATCCTTAACACTACCTAGGATTGTCCTAACGGAAAGAGGCGCATTGTTCAGCATCGCGGAGTAGTCTACATTCGCTGAACTCAACCTCAAAATGCTTGATATAACCTTCCCAAGATCTGCATCCTTATCTTCAGGGACAATTAATATTGATACATTGCATTTATCTGCAAATGCCTCTAGGTCAAACCTCATAAAAATATGGGTGCTGTAGTCTATTTAAAACCTTCCCGGCTGCCTACTAATTAATTATCCATTGAGGTAAATCTTGACATATTTTAAAATATTTAATTGAGGTTAAGCATTTAAAGTATATCTAAACCTCTTAGTAATGCGGATTCACCCAGATTTAACGAAACTTAAGGATGCTAGGCTTGATGAGGCTAGGGCTGGACTTGAGGCGTCTAAGATACTTTTAAACTCAGGGCTCCTCAAGGCCTCCGCATTTGAAATTGTTAAGGCCTGGAGGGCGTATCTTTCATTTATGGCTATTGAAAATAGGGATTTGGTTAAGGCTAGGATTAGGGGGTTTAGTAACGTTAACGGGTATATTAAGGTTCCTAGAGTTGACCTACTCATAGCCTCAATGCCCATAAACATGATGATCGCCGTCGCTAACATACTTAGCCAGGTTGATCCAGGCCTTGTTGAGGTTTCCGCAATGGTCCCCCTAGCCAGAAACTATTACTGCAGTGGAAAATGCTCATCGTGCAGGGGGACTATTCCCGACGACTCGTCTGTTAAGGTAATTTTAGTCAAGTTAATTACCGAACTTGAAAGGAGGCTTCAGGGTGTTTAACCCCTCTTAGCCATTAGCCTCCTGGGATTAACCATGTAGAATACTCTGCCTGCATCATGCAGCAGTATGTTAACTTTACCTAAGTCGTAACCCCACCTGGTTGCAGCACCCTCCTTAACCTTAACTTTAAGCACCCTGAATACGAATAGGCCAACTTCACCAACCTCAACCTCACGGTCAACAACAGCCTCGTATACGGCTAATGCGTCCGCCCACGTAGGCACCTTTACGACGTCGCTTGGAATTAGCCTAAGGCCAAATTTAGAGACCTTATCAACATCCCTCCCTGAAACCGAACCTAGGGCATATATCAGGTCTACGTGTTCATGCGACGGCACGTTTATCGTGGCCTCAGGGCTGTGTTTAAGGCACTGGTACGTGTAGGCCTCCTTATATATGGAAACACCTATTGTCGGAGGCTCCTCGCTTATGGGCATATTCCAGCTGGCGGGCATTGCATTGAATCTGCCGTTTGGGCACTGCGTAATCAGCAGTATTGTCGGCCTTGGGTGGAGCAGCCTATAGAAGACGCCGTCGTAGTCTATGAAGCTCATGGGTATTGGCCACATTGTCGATTAATAAAGGTATCGACACCTAATCATGGCCAACTACCCTACAGGGCTTATAAACCTGCCGCATGTCAACTTCTACGGCTAGTTAACATAGGCAACACATAAGGCTGCTATCCAGCTAGAGCACTGACCCATATGGCGGAGGAGAAGATAAGCATGATAGTCTTCTCGGGGACGGACGATAGGCTAATACCGGTTGGCGTTATAGCCCAGGCAGCCGCAGCATTGGGCTACGAGGTTAACATCTTTATAACGGGTTGGGCCATGTTAAAGGTCCTTAAGAAGCCCGCCCAGCCCGTATGGCCTAAGGAGTTTGAACACATGGTGCCCGCACTGCAGGAGGGTATGGCTAGGGTTAAGGCGCCGTCATGGGTTGATATGGTTAAGCAGGGTAAGCAGATGGGTAAGGTTAAGGTGTATGTATGCTCATTAATGGCTGAGGTGATGGGGCTTAAGAAGGAGGACTTCGACCTAAGCATAGTTGACGACGTGGTCGGCGTAACAACATTCCTTGAAGTGGCTAAGGGCGGCCAGGTATTATTCATATGAGGTGGCCCCCATGAGCCAGGGCAATAAGATTACCGTCGATGCGAGGGGCATAGCGTGCCCAGGCCCAATAACTGAGCTGGTTAAGGCATATAGGAATGCTAAGAATGGAGACATCATAGAGGTCTGGGCCACAGACCCAGGGTTTGAGCCTGACGTTAAGGCATGGGTCCAGAGGACTGGCAACCAGCTTGTTGAGCTTAGGAAGGAGCCCGATAAAATAGTCGCCGTAATCAAGGTTACCGCCAAGAAGTGAGCCGGTGGCTCCAATGGCTGGTGTTAAAAAGAGGGTTGTTATCGTTGGCGGCGGTACAGGAGGAGCAATGCTTGCAAATAGGCTCCCCCCAGATGAATTCGAGGTAACGGTCGTAGATAGGCAGCCTAGGCACCATTTCTGGCCCTGGCTACTATACATAGCCTTCAAAGGGTCTAGGAAGCCCATTAGCCGCGATATTAGAGATGTCTTAAAGCCCCACGTCAACTTCATCCAAAGCGGCGCACGTTTAATAAACCTGAACGATAGGTTTGTTGAGCTTGAGGATGGTAAGAGGCTGAACTACGACTACCTGATAGTGGCCACGGGGGCTACCGTAGACTACTCCAAGGTGCCTGGCCTAGATAAGGTAACTGAACTCTACGGAAACTACCATTCAACTGTTGAAAATGCCTGGAAGGTATGGAGCACCATTAATAACTTCACCGAGGGCACCTTCGCCATAATACTGCCCCCGGCATCCTTCAGATGCCCACCAAGCCCGCTTGAGGGGGTCTTCCTAGCTGAGGAGTTCTTCAGGGCCAGGGGGCGTAGGGGTAAGGTTAAGGTTACCTACGTTACATTCTACCCAAGGCCATATCCAGCCGAACCAGTTAACGAGGTCATTGAACCAATCCTCAGGGAGAGGGGTATTGAATACGTCACATTCTTCACCCTAGACCACATAGACCCTGATAAGAAGGCTGCATATTCAATGGAGGGTGAGGAGTTTAAATTCGACGCAGCCGTCGTAATACCACCCCACGTTGGCGTTGACATAAAGTATGTGCCTGAGACTGTCCTTGACCAGGATAGGTTCGTTAAGGCTGATAAATACACTAACAGGATTCAGGGCTTCGACGACGCATTCGTCATAGGAGATGCCTCAGCATTACCGGTAGCTAAGACTGGGGTTACTGCACATTTACAGGCATGTGTTGTGGCGAAAATCCTCCAGGGTGAGGATGCTAGGAACAGCGGCAGGACCAACTGCCCATTCGACGTGGGCTATGGCTTAGGCACATTTGTAATAAGCGACTACGACCATCCTGCAGTTAAATTCCCTGTAAATAGGTTAAACCATCTGTTTAAGGTAGCCTTCTCGGCAGCCTACTGGGATATGGTTAAGTACCCTGAGCTATGGGATCCCATAATGGATGCCTACTTCGATGCCACGAGCCCAGCTAAACTAATACCAATATATAATAGGTGACCTTTATTGGAGGTTGAGCAGAAGCTCCTTGAGCTGCTTACGCCTGAAAACATACAATCCATCGTCAAGTTCGTTAGGCTTGTTAGGAGGCTTGACGAACTAGGGCTTATAGACACATTGCTAGACCTGGCTGATAGCAATGTCGTTGAGGACTTGGTAAAGGCTTTCACCACAACAAACCTAGTAACAGCCCTGATGAACATTGAAGGCTTACTAAGCCTCCTAGGCAGGTTATCCAGGCCCGAAACCCTAAATGCCTTAAGTAGGCTTGTAGAAATCCTCGAGGGGGTTGATAAGCTAGGAATCCTAGACACCGTAAGGGATCTAGCAGGCGACCACGATGTTGTAAGCGACTTAATAGGTAGCATAGTTAACACGAACACCGTTTACGCATTAACGAGCCTAGGCCCTGTAGCCGAACTATTGACAGCGATTAAATACGGTGAGGTAGCTAGGGCGTTGGCAAACGACTTAAGTAAAGGGCTTGGTGGGGAGGTGAATCTATCAAGGATGCTTATAGATTCGTTGAGGGATAATGATGTTAAAAGGGGCATAGCCTTCATGATACTTGCGGCGAAGCACCTAGGTAGGCAGTTAGCCAATGTTCAAAAGGGCGGCTAAGCCTATAAGGATTTTAAATAGCGCCTTTTTGTAGATTCTTAAGATTTATGGACGTTAAGGCGGTTAAGCAGGCTATTAGGGAGAGGGTCTGGAGGATGCTTGAGGAGCGTAATGTAGCCTCATTTCCAAGGCCAGCCTACGGCAGAATACCTAACTTTGTGGGTTCGAACGAGGCATGTAGGCTTGCCTCAACACTCCCCGAATTCACCAGGGCTAAGGTCATTAAGGTTAACCCAGATTCACCCCAAAGGTATTGTAGGGAGCTTGCGTTAAGGTATGGTAAGCTGGTTATTGTGCCAACGCCGAGGATTAGGGAGGGGTTCATGATCCTTGACCCAGGTAGAATACCTAGGCAATACTACGGTGAAGCATCGACAATAGGCGGCCTGTTTAAATGGGGCATACCTGTTAAACCATGGGATATGCCTCAAATAGACCTTGTCATAATAGGTTCCGTTGCAGTCAACCCAAGTAGTGGTAGGAGGCTTGGGAAATCCCATGGGTATGCGGAGATTGAGTGGGGCATAGCCAGCATGTTAGGCAAAGTCAACGAGAATACGCCCGTCATAACAACTGTACATGAGCTACAATTGGTTAATGACGAAATACCCAGAGAACCCTTCGACCTACCTGTAGACATAGTAGTAACGCCCAGTAGGGTCATAAGGGTTAATAGGGTTGATGCTAAGCCGAGGGGAATCTACTGGCAGTATGTTACCGAGGAGATGATTAGGGAGATACCGCTCCTGGCTGAATTGAGTAGGTTTAAAGGCTTAGAGCCCCATTAAGCCTCACTACAATGCCGATTTATGGTATTGACGCCTTAAGTTAGCTAAATGTTGATAAGCCAGGACTATTCCCGCACCTTAAGCTTCTTTTTAAGCTCCCTAAGGCATGTCCTACAGCATAAGTAGTATGTCCTCCTACCCCTCCTATATATTATTGGGGTTCCTGAAATTGGGCCCCCACAATAGTCGCAGGTTAACTTAGGTATTTGCATGCTCCTCCTAATGGTGCCTACGGCTATGTAGACCTCCTC
>CAYFHR010000087.1:0-5194 GCA_964343155.1 uncultured Thermoproteaceae archaeon
TATCAGGTAGCCATGGTTAGGGTGCTTGTTGCTGGGCATAGCGGCCTAGATAAGCAGAGGTGGTTGGCGAGGCTTGTTAACTACGCTAAATCTAAGGGTATTAACGATATTTGGGCGAGGGACTTCGACTCCATGCTCTCCATGACGATGCCCTACTTCCTAGACAGCTTCCTTGAAAGGCAGAGGAATAGGTGGTTTGAGGTTGCGGCCAAGATACTTAGTGAAATAGAGTCGAGCGGCGCCGAACATGCCATAGTCTCAATGCACCTCACGTATTTTAGGCATAACAACTACTGGAGCTTAATAGACATAAATACGTTGAGGGAGTTCAAGTTCGACATGGTGATAACGCTGATTGACGATGCGTACTCCGTGTGGAAGAGGATTATTGATAGGGAGTCTAGGGAGAGGCATGGAGTCTACGTCAGGTTGAGGGACGTCTTCATATGGAGGACTATAGAGCTCATGATGGCTGATACGGTGGCGTCGGCGTTAGGCATCAGGAACTATATGGTTGCCGTGAAGCACCCCATCGAAACCTTCTACAACCTAATATTCACAAATAAGCCCAAGATATATTTATCACACCCCATAAGTAATGTGAGGGGTGATGAGAAGGCAGTTTCTGAGATAAACAACTTCATAAGGCTTATCAAAGACGTTTCAACAGTCTTCGAACCAACAACAATAGATGAGGCCATTATAGAGGCTGTGTGTAGGGGCGGCCAGGGCTGCGTTATAGATAGGCACCACAGGTGGCCCCTCATCGACTACGACGACTCCCAGGAATACCCAATTAAGCTGAACATGGATGAGGTTAACGAGGTTATTGCGAGGAATCCGATAACTAAAAGGAACCTTATACAGGACCAAATAATGAGGAGGGACTTCAGGTATATTGAACAGTCAGACATGGTTGTCGCCTATAGGCCCAAGTACAGGGGCATGTTGAGCAGCGGCGTATTGTCCGAGGTAACGATAGCGGTCCAGCTTGGTAAACCCGTCTACGTATATTGGCCTGAGGAGGATGGCAACATGGCCGAGAACCCCTTCGAATATGTGCATGAATACTTCAGCAATATTGATGAATTATTAAAGGTCCTGGGTGACCTATCTGGCGAAGTTAAGCTCAATAATAAGTAAGAGGGCTATTAGGGTCCTTGGAATAGCCGAAAGCTTCAACATGAAGTACCCTAAGTCAGTCCTAACAGGCGTTGTGATGAGGAGCGACCTGATAATAGACGGGGTCGTTAATGGGCTGGCAACCGTGGGGGGCCTTGACTCAACAGACGTTATAATCAACATGTTTAGGTCCCTGAATAGGAGCGATATACATGCACTGATGATTGACGGCTGTATAATATCCTTCTACAATATAATAGACCTAGACAGGATATATGGTGAATTGGGGCTCCCTGTAATATGCCTAGTCTTCAGTAGGCTTAGGGGTAATCCAAGGAATGCGGTCTTGAAGCTGTTTAAGGATGGTGAAGCCAGGGTTAGGCTCCTTGAGAGGCTTGGTGAGCCTAAAGCCATACATACTAGGCTTGGTGTGGTTTGGGCTAGGTATAGGGGGCTTAGCTACGGTGAGGCTAGGCTCCTCGTTGAGAGGTTTCAGAGGGATGGTAGGAGGCCTGAACCGCTTAAGGTTAGCCAGGCAATCTCGGCGTCGATACTTAGAAGTATTTTAGGGCAGTTAAATCCCTAGGACAGACCTAACCGCGCCTATAAGCTCACTAACCCTGGCTTCACTCAGGGCCTCTGAATATATCCTGACAACGGGCTCCGTGCCACTACCCCTCACAAGGACCCACGACTTATCGCCGTAGACAGCCTTAACGCCATCTATCTCAACGAACCTCTCCAACTTGCCTAACACGGCTAGGCGCTCCTTGATCCTCTGCCTATTCTGTTCAACGAAGGCCTTGGCATTGTCCACATGTATGTCAACCCTATCGAAGAACCTCTCACCGAACTTACCCACAAGATCCCTATAGAGGTTCACTAAACCATACTCACCCTCTATGCATGCGCCAAGGCTCCCACTGTATACGCCGTCCTTCTCAGGTATGTGCCATGAATATGCTAAGCCCCCGCTCTCCTCACCGCCAATCTCAGCGCCCCCCTCCATCAATACCTTGACCACATACTTTATGCCCACTGGCGTTTCGTAAACCTTAAGCCCAAGTGATGATGCCAGGTCGTCGACTAGGTGTGTTGTGGCTACCGTCCTTACAACACCCCTCTTAACCATTCCTATGTTCGCTAAGGCGAGCGTATATGTTGGGAGTATTCTGTTTGCATTGAGGTAGCCTACCTTTGGGAGCACTATGGCTAACCTATCGCCATCGCCATCGTGGGCTATGGCCATGTCGAACCTACCCCCCAGGACGGCCTCAACATCCTCCCTTATGTTAGCCTCCTCAGGATTCGGATGCCTACCACCGAAGTTTGGGTCGTTAATGTTATTGACCTCAGTCACGTTGAAGCCTATCCTCCTCAAAACCTCAGCCGTGTATCCGGCGGCGGCGCCGAATATTGGGTCTACAAGTATTTTAAGGGGCCTTGGCTTAAATCTGCCCGATAGCCAAGAGGCGACGTAATCCACGTATCCTTCCCTAACGTTGACTGGGTTTATGTAGGCTGGCTCAACATCTTTAATAGACCTTGCCAATTCGTCAAACTCCTCATCTATCATAGCTTCAATGCGCCTAGTATCCTCCTCCTGGGCTGGAGCCCCATCACCCCCAATTACCTTAACCCCATTGTAGTTGGGTGGGTTGTGGCTTGCAGTCACTTGGAAGGCTAAGTCATACCTCATGCTCCTCACAGCCCAGGAGACTACGGGGGTTGGCGTTGGTGAATCTACAATAGATACGTCGAAGCCATCCCTATGCGCTACATATGCTATAATTCCCGCATATTCCCTAGACTTACGCCTAGTGTCGTAGCTTACCAGGACCCTCCTAGCCCTGTATTTACTGGCCCAATGCCTCAACGTTGCCTCAGCCACCAGGGCTACTATGAATTCGTGTATTGAAACATCTATAATGCCTCTAACGCCATCTGTACCAAATTTGACGCTAACCTTATCCATTATTTAGGGTCTTGATGTAGGGGACTTAAGCTTTATCCGAATGAACTACTGCTGGCTTTGACCTCCTCCACCTGAGGTTCCTTGGCTAAGCCTAGACTTAACCTTCTCCAAAACCCTCCTCTGCCTCTCCCTCAGCCTCCTCATAACCCTACTCCTCTTAACCTCCTTACCCACAAGCCATGCGAAGTCTGGGTCGTTCTTAATTGCTGGGTGGTTTGGGTCTGCTAGAATTACCTCAAACCACTTGTATACCGCATCTTCACCAACCCAGTATGATCCCAGGACCTCCATGTTCCTAAACCTCCTAGCAGCCCTCTGTTCAGCAACCTCCTGTAGGCTCATGCCGAGGGTAATTCCATATACGCCCATCCTCTTAGGCCTCCTACCTGTATGCGGCCTCCTCCTATTGAATGGCCCCCTAATCACCCTAACCCTGACCACTATTATGCCCTGCTTAGCCTTATACCCATACTTCCTGGCCTTATCAGGCCTTGTTGGGTGTTCAACCCTGACTATTGAAGGCTCCCTACGCCACTTAATCAACCTAGCCCTAATGATGCTCCTTAAAGGCTCCTCACCGGGCTTCTTCCAAAGCTGCGCAACATACTTCTGATAACCCATTAACCGGGCCTATGCCTTAAGCTTTAAAACGTTTACTAATGGATGTCCCCCCAAGGTGCGTTGGGTTTAAAAACCATATATTACGTTTAACGCCTATGTCATCGATAAAGATTGAGGAGGTTGAGAGTAGTGGGGAGGAGAGGCGTAGAATCAGTGCACATAGCCACATTAAGGGGCTTGGCGTAGTCAACGGTAAGGTTGAGAGGGTGGCCGCAGGCTTTGTGGGGCAGGTTGAGGCTAGGGAAGCAGCATACTATGTGGTTAACATGATTAAGGCTGGGAAGTTCAGCGGTAAGGGCGTACTGATAGTTGGGCCCCCAGGGACAGGCAAGACTGCCCTAGCCATAGGGATTGCTAAAGAGCTTGGCCCAGACACCCCATTCGTACACATAAACGCCGCCGAGATATATAGCTTAGAGGTTAAGAAGACGGAATTCCTAATGAGGGCTATTAGGAGGGCTATAGGTGTTAGGATTAGGGAGTGGAGGAAGGTTTACGAGGGCGTGGTTAAATCTATAGACTACAGGTATGGTAGGCACCCATACAACCCATATATCCAGGTACCTGTTGGGGCCACGATAAGGCTTAAGACCACCGATGAGGAGAAGACACTGAGGGTCCCCCAGGAAATAGCTGCGCAGCTCATTGAACTGGGCGTAAACGTCGGCGATGTAATAATGATTGATGAGGAGACTGGCAGGGTCATAGTTGAGGGTAGGGCTAAGGGTGAGGGTGAGGAGGAGTACGACATATATGTTAAGGCAACCCTCGAGGTCCCCAAGGGCCCTGTGCATAAGGATAAGGAGATTACGAGGTTCTTCACCCTAAATGACCTAGATATTTACCAGGCTAGGCAGCAGGGCTTAATATCGGCGATGCTGTTTGGGATAGCTGTTGAGGAGAGGGAGATACCTAATGAGGTTAGGAATGCCGTAGATAAGGCTGTCATGGAGATGGTTGATAAGGGTAACGCCGAGATAATACCTGGCGTACTGTTCGTGGACGACGCACACATGCTCGATATAGAGACCTGGGCCTTCTTCACGAAGGCCATGGAGATGGAGCTCAGCCCAATAATGATATTTGCGACAAATAGGGGTGTTACCAAGATTAGGGGGACTGACATAGAGTCGCCCCACGGAATACCCCTCGACCTCCTCGATAGGCTTGTAATAATTAGGACTAGGCCATATACCGAGGATGAGGTTAGGGAAATCATACAGATTAGGGCTAGGGAAGAGGGCGTTAAACTCGATAAGTCAGCCCTAGACGCATTAACTAAGATTGGCGTTGAAAACAGCCTGAGATACGCAATACAGCTCATGGCGCCAGCCCAGATTAGGGCTAAGCAGCAGGGTAGGGATATTGTTAAGGCAGAGGATGTAGACTATGTTAAGAAGCTATTCCTGAGCGTTAAAGAAAGCGTCGAATATGTTAAGCAGCATGAGGAGCTATTCCTGAAGTAGAGGTCCCTGT
>CAYFHR010000088.1:0-5189 GCA_964343155.1 uncultured Thermoproteaceae archaeon
GAACCACCACCCCTCGCGCCTAGTTTAGCTAAGGCATTGGCTACGTCCGATGCCTTAACCCTACCATTCGTGTAGACCTGGTACTCGCTGCCATGTAGTAGGACTAGTACGTCGCCCCTATATGCCTTAGCCAAGGCCTGTAGATAATCCCTAACCCAGTAATCCTCCTCAATTACAGCCACCTTAAAGCCTCCAACCACCATCAACCTAGACTCTATTTTCGCTAGATCAGCCTCAATAGCCTTACGTTCAAGAAGCCTAATCCTCCCATCAAGCTCCTTTAACTGGTTCATAACCCTATCAACTGCCTTATCAATATCTTCACCGCCTGCACCTAGCCTGGCGGAGGCTTCGCTTAACCTCCTCTCAAGGCTATTAACATACTCTAAGGCATATTTGCCTGTCGTGAATATGAATCTGACGACCCCCTCCTGGATCTTCTCAACCTTAACGATCTTAATTAACCCAATCCTACTAGTCCTATCTACGTGGGTTCCCCCACAGGCCTCGACGTCGTAGGGTTCTTCATCTGGCCCAACCTGGACTATCCTTAAGGTGGCCCCTGGGACTACACCCCCCTGATATATTATGAACCCGTACTTGGACTCTGCAACGTTTCTAGGCATGTAGCTTACCTTAACGGGTAGGTCGCTTAACACCACCTCGTTGGCGAGCTCCTCAATCCTCCTAACCTCATCCTCCGTAGGCATCCTGTAGTGCGTCACGTCAAGCCTACTGTAGGGTATTCCCTTCTGAGCCCCTGCCTGCCAGACATGCCTCCCAAGGACCCTCCTAATGCTTTGAAGCAGTATGTGCGTGCCCGTATGCATCCTCATTAGGCCTAGCCTCCTTTCAGAATCAACCTCAAGCTCAACCTCCTCACCCTCAGCAGGCACCTGGCCCTCAACAACATGGATTATGGCTGGGCCAACCCTCTGCACGTCAACAACCTTAGCGGCGCCCCCACCATGCCTAATGAATCCTACGTCGGCTGGTTGGCCGCCACCCTCAGGGTAGAATATTGTCTGGTCAAGCACCACGTACCTACCCTTCAAGACCTTAACAACCCTTGCCCTGGCTTTAAACAGGTAGGGCTCCTCGTAGAATAGCTCCCTAGTCTGCCCAAGTCTAATAACCTCGTCGGCCGTTACATCAACCTTACGCCTCTCGACGCCTATACTCGGCATCTGATGCCTCCTCGCCAATATTTCATAGAAGTTGTCAGGTACATCAACCTTAATACCCCTCTTAGCGGCCTCATCCCTAATAACCTCCGGTGGTATTCCATTGGAGTCGTATAGCTTGATAAGGTCCTCCACAGTCAACTTGCCGGTCTTGGGTATTAGCCTGGGTAATTGGGCTAGGGCGGACTTATACTTCTTCTCCTCAGAATCCACAAGCTCAAGTATCAGCTGCCTACTCTCCTTAAGCTCCGGGTAATCCTCAACTAGGTAGCCTATGTGCATGTCGAAGAGCTCGGCGAGCGGTATTTCAATCCCGGAGAGGTACATTTGCTTAAGCATCCTCCTCAACAGCAGCCTGGCCAGGTAACCCACGCCTGAGTTTGACGGTATGACGCCGTCGCTTATCATCCAGGAGACCGTCCTCGTGTGGTCGGCTATGACGTATAGCGCCTCCTGCGGCTTAATAACCCTCATCAATTCGTCGTACGGGATGCCGCTCCTCTTAGAAACCTCAACATAGGCCTTGTCAAGCGCAATTAGCTCAGGGTCCAGTTGGCCCATGTGTATCGCAACCATTGACAGAACCTTCTCATCAGGCCTAGGTATGCCTAACCTGGCCCTTAGCTTATCTAGGAATTTCCCGAAGACAGCCTCATATATGGTTGGCTTACCTGTAAGGACCCAGTATATCCTCTCAAGCCCATAGCCCGTGTCCACAATCTTCATGGGCATCTCCCTATACTCCCCGCCAACAACCCTGTAGTGCATGAATACTAGCGTCGCCACCTCAAGCCCCCTAACAAGGACCTCGAAGGATTCCCCAGCATTACCCCCACCCTCCCATATGTTCTCCTTATACGTTACTTCGTCTTCCCTGAATCCAAGCTCCCTTGTGAAGAATTCGTGGGCGTATTCGACAGTTTCGTTAATCCAGTAGATTTGCCTATCTGGGAAGTTGAACGCGTGGTGCGCCATCATTTCGAAGCCCGTTAAATGCCTACCACTCCTCCCAACCTTATCAACGTCGGTCAACCTAATGCAGGGTTGGCTTATTGTAAGTGGGTTGGCTGGCGGCGGTACTATGCCTTCGGTTACCCATGGCTGGAAGTCGTATATGGATGCGCCAACCAGGTACACGTCATCCCTCCACCTGGCCACGACAGGATACCTCCTAATCCTAGCATGCCCCCTCCTCTCGAAGAATGAGAGGAACCTCTCCCTAACATCCCTAATCGACTCAGGCCTAAATGTGCCGGGTGGATTACCTATAAAGCCGTATGGCGTACATGGCTGGTCGCCGCAGTTATCCTGGCTTGGGTTCAGCGTCCAGTAGTGGTGCCCACAGTATGGGCACCTACCCCTCCTAAACCCCCTATTGACGAATAGCCTAGTCCTCAGAAGCTCCTCGTTAAACTGAGGCACAGTCAACCTAAATGGAGGGGTTAATTACGGTTTCCCGCATTAAACCTTTAACCCTTGATTAAACTCAGCCACGTGTACCGTGAAGTCGAATTAATGTGCAAGATATTTAGGTGCGGGGAGTATGGTAGTGAGCTTGAGGGCCAGTTGAGGGAGCTTGGGGTTGAGCTCATTAGCGAAGGCCCCATCGACCTAATGGGGCTTAGGCTAATTGGTAAGGGGCACAGCAGCCTAGTCTACGCATGCAGGGTCGTTGGGCTAGGCGAAACATACGCCTGTAAGGTTAGGAGGCCTGATTCACCGAGGCCAAGCCTAATCCATGAGGCCAAGTACTTAGCCTTAGCCAACACCGTTAATGTTGGGCCCAGGCTCATCAAGTATTCTAAAGACGTCATAGTCATGGAGCTCGTAAGGGGTGTTGATATTGAGGACTTCTTAAAGGTGGCCACGCCCCAGGAAACAGCAGCAGTGGCCTATAGGCTCCTCTGGCAGGGATATGTACTCGACTCAATAATGCTAGCCCACAATGAGTTAACCAGGCTGAGGAGGCATGTATTAGTTTCGGGCGGCGAACCGAGGATCCTGGACTTTGAAAGCGCCTCAATGGGCATTAGGGTTAATGTGCCGCAGCTGGCCAACGCCCTATTCCTCTCAGGGGGCTTGATATCGAGGCATGTTTTAAAGGCCCTAAACCCCGATTTAAAGGCGCTTAGGGAGGCGTTGAGGATTTACAGGAAGGTTGGGGGCTTTGACTCGTTTAGAAGCGTTTTAAAGGCATTGGGGTTGGGGTGAATCAATGTCCAACATGGATATATTAACTAAGGCGGCGTCAATACTCGCCAAATACCCCCTATGCGACCACTGCCTCGGTAGGCTCTTTGCAAGTAGGGGCTTCGGCCTAGATAATGCCGAGAGGGGTAAGGCAATAAAGGATCTGCTACTCATGCAGAACTACGACGCGTCAACAGGGAGCATAAACGATGCCGCAGTTGTTGAGGCCCTGGCCAGGAGTGGGCATAAGGGCGCCTTAATGCTCCTTAGAAAGCTTGGGAGGAGCGTTGAAACTGCTGAATGCGCAATATGCGGCGGCCTATTCAGGAGGCTCAATGTTGGCGAAGTCGTCAACAATGCGTTGGCTAAAATCAGGGAGCTTAACGTAGATTTCGAAACCATCGAAGTCGGGGTATCTGTTGATAAGGAGTTGATGAGTAGGGAGGTTAAGATTAGCCTAGAGTTCGGCTTAACGTCAAGCGAATCCATTAAGAGGGAACTTAACAGGATTATAGGCAGGGAGCTCGTGAGGGCATTAGGTAAGGTGCATAGCACCAAGCCAGACATCGTTGTTCAGGTTTCCACAGCAGACTGGTCTGTTAAGGTTAGCCAAATGCCCCTATACATAGAGGCTACCTACAGGAAGCTTATTAGGGGTATTGGGCAGGTTGGGCCTTTAAGCATTGAGTCGCTGGCGTCGGGGGCTTTAAATAGGCTTGGTGCAGGCAGGGTAATCCTCCACGCGTCAGGCTCAGAATCACCTAAGGTTAGGGTCCTTGGGGGCGGTAGGCTATCTGTAATCGAAGCCTCCACACCTAAAACATACAGGGTGGCTCCAGGCAAATTTGCGGCAAACCCACCCCTAGCGGAGTTTAATGTAATGGGTAGGGTTGATAAGGCTAGGGTCAGGTATGTTAAAGATTCGTCAAGGGTCAGGAGGCTATACAGGGTCTTGGCGAGGCTTAGCCAGGCTGTCGGTGAGGATCAGTTGAAGTCCCTTGAGGAGTATTTTAAGAATAGGCAGGTTAGGCTTGGTAAGAAGGTCAAATTGGTCTACAGCCTTAAGGCCGTTGGGTTTGGTGAATTCGCAGAATTCTTCATAGTGGCCCAGGGTGGGTTAAGCATAGGTGGCTTATTTAGGGGCGATACCGAGCCCTCGATACCTGGCCTCCTGGGCGTTGGCGTTGAGGTTATTGAGGTTGATATACTTGGCGAGGCCCATGCATAGCGTCAATGCTTAACAGCCAATATGCCGTATTCATTTTCGCCAACAATTGTGAAGCCAGCCTCCCTAAGCCTATTGGCAACACCCCTAGCTAGGTTAACACCCCTATACCTACTCCCAGTCCTTGGGACGTAGTGGTACAGCATTCCACCCCTGGCAAGGGCCCTGTAATACATCTTGTAAAGCTCCCTCGAATACAAAGGCCCCCAACTCCTAGTTGGCCTAGGTGGGTCGTGGACCACCACCCCTATTGACGAATCCCTAATCCACGCCAGTAAGTCATATATATCGCCTAGGAATAGGTCTATCCTGCTGTCGGCGAGATGCCTGCTCCACGGATTATACCTGGCCAACTCTAGTACATTTTCATCAGCCTCTATTGAAATAACCCACCTGGCACCCCTCCTTAACTCAACCAATGCAGTGTATCCTAGCCCCGTGCAGCAGTCTAGGACAACCCTACCCCTCAGCCTAACCCCCCTAAGCTTATCTTCAGTATATTTTATAGGGTCCATTAGGGCTGTGTGCATTACGATGCCGTTTATCATCAGTGTTGGCGCCCAACCTTCACCAGATATACACAGCCTGTA
>CAYFHR010000089.1:0-5099 GCA_964343155.1 uncultured Thermoproteaceae archaeon
AGCCCAAAGACCCTTATTACCAGGGCCACTATGGCTAACGCTGCGCCTACGGCAAAAGGTATTCTCCACCCCCATGCCTGGAAGGCAACCTTACCAAGCCTGGCCAACGTCAGTGAGCTTACGAAGGCTGTTAGGAAGACTGCCCAGGATAAGCCACTATACATTACGCCGTTGAGTATCGGCTTCCAACGTGGATTAACCTGCTCGAGGGCCCATGTTGCACCACCCCCAGCCTCGCCCCCAAGGCCTAGGCCTATTATTATCCTAAATACGTAGAGCAGTATTGGTGCGAGTAGACCAACCTCCCTGTATGTTGGTAGTAGGGCTATTGCGAGGCTTGATAAGCCTATGGCTAGCGAGTCCGCCATTGTTGCAAGCCTCCTACCGAACCTGTCGCCAACGTAGCCGAATAGTATTGCGCCAAGGGGCCTCACGAGGTATGTTACGGCGAATGCGAACCATGTTGAGACCAGGGTTAGGTTAAAGACGCTTTCGAGTATTGACGATAATGTGCCGAATAGTATTGCATCATAGTACTCAAGCCCCCATGCCAACATTACCGAGATTGAGGCTAGGACATAGTATTTTGCCTCAACCCTAATGACGCTCACAGGCCTAGGCCCCCAGGCAGTTAATAAGCCTTACCTAACTGTGCGTTTAAGCTCCCTGAAGGATTCTTCAACGACCCTAATGGTTTCGTCGACAACATCCCTGGTATGCGCAGCCGACGTGAAGTTAACCTCGAATTGGCTTGGCGTGAAGTAGACGCCCCTGCCTAACGCTATCTTGTGGAACTCCAGGTAGAGCTTCTCGTTGCTAGCCCTCACATCCTCAGGCCTCTTAACATCACCCTTCTTGAAGTAGAACTGGAACATTGAGGCTATCTGCTTGACGACGATGTCGAAGCCGTACCTTGATGCGGAATCCTCAATAGCCCTGGCCACGCGCTCTGCGGCAGTATTAGCAATTGTGTACGCCTCACCCCTCTCCAAGACCTTCAACGTAGCTAACCCAGCAGCCATCGATATTGGATGTGCATTAAACGTACCTGCATTGTAGACAGGCCCCTGGGGAGTCACCATGCTTAATATATCCCTCCTACCCCCAAAGGCCCCTATTGGGAATCCACCGCCGATAATCTTGCCTAAGGTAGTTAAGTCAGGTTTAATGCCGTACATGCCCTGAGCCCCGGATAGGCTTACCCTAAAGCCTGTAATGACCTCGTCAAACAGCAGTAATGCACCATACCTCTCAGTCAACTCCCTCGTCGCCTTAATGAATTCGGCATCAGGTATTATTAAGCCGTAGTTGCCTGCAATGGGTTCAACTAGGAGTAGCGCTATTTCACTGCCATGCTCCCTGAAGGCCTTTTCCAGGGCCTCAACGTCGTTATACGGCACAACCAGCGTATATTTAGTAGCCTCCTCAAGTATACCTGCGCTTGTCGGCACACCCCAGGTGGCCGCCCCACTGCCCGCCTTGACTAGGACGTAGTCGAAGGCGCCGTGGTAATTCCCCTCAAACTTAACAATATACCTCCTCCCCGTGAACCCCCTGGCGAGCCTGACCGCATTCATTACGGCCTCTGTCCCAGAGTTCACAAACCTCAACATCTCTATATTGGGCATGTGGCTCATTATCCTTTCAGCTAACTCAACCTCAACCTGAGCCGGCGCTCCATATAGCCAGCCATTTGCAAGCGCCTCCTCAATGGCTTTAAGGACCTCGGGGTGCCTATGGCCGAGTATTAATGGCCCAAAACCCATGCAGTAGTCTATTAGCCGTTGGCCATCAACAGTATATAGGTATGGGCCCTCAGCCCTTGCAACGTAGAATGGCGAGGGCAGATGCTTCATAGCCCTGACGGGGCTATTGACGCCGCCTGGGAATATTGAGAGGGCCCTCCTGTAAAGCTCCATGGACCTCTCAAACACAGCCATAGTGTGGTAGGGCCTGCGGGTTAATTAAAATGCCTTTTTAATGTTAAAGCTTTAAAGATTAGTGAGGGTACCTTAACGTGGCTACAGGAGGTGAACATTACGAGGATTACGTTAGGAGTGTCTTGAAGGCCCACATAAAGCCCCCATACGACATCTACATTGATGAATTCGTCAATGCATTGAAGGGTATTGAGGATAGGTTAAACAACTCTGATGCAGAGGTTAGAAATAGGTATAGGTACAATCTAAGCCTGCTGATGAGCAAAAGCAGTAAGCCTAATATAATTAGGGCTAAGGTTAACGCATACTACGCATACCTAGTCTACAGGGGGTACGTAACAGCCTACAGCATCTTGAAGGGTAGGCTTGTTGCAGGTGGCGAGAGCCTATATACGTGGATTAGGATGTATAGAAGCCTGGGCATTTAGTCGGGCCGTTGGCGTATTCATCATATTCAGTAAAGGGAACATTCCCCACCACCAAATGTTTAGGAAGGCTCCTTTTAAGCGTGAACCTTTGGATAAAACTGTATAAAGCCATTAGGCTAAGTACCTTAGGATGCCTGGGGGTAATAGGCTGCTGATTAGGCTTGGACTTAGGTCGCTGTGGTCTAGGAGGGGTATGGCTATAGCGTCGATTATAGCCGTCGCCACTGCAATAGCCCTATTCGTATCCCTCGAACTGATAACGTATAGCGTTAAGTATGAGATAACTACGGAGGTTAAGTCAATACTGCCCGCAGACCTAATGGTCTACACCTCGTCTGCAATAATACCGCAGGAGATGGTGAATATACTCGACAGGATGCCTAACATACAATACGCAGCCCCAGGAATATTAACGGGGGCTGTCGTCGGCGGCCATGAGGTGACGCTGATTGGCCTAGACTCATCATCAATGACTTACTTCTACCCTGAGCTAACATCAGGGCAATTACCCACTGGGGGTGGTGAATGCATAATCTCCCAGCAGTTGGCGCAAGCCCTAGGCGTTGGGGTTGGCGACTACATATACGTTGACGTACCCCAGGGGGTTTCTGGGGCATACAATGTCCTCAGGCTTAAGGTTGTTGGGGTGTTTTCAAGCATCTTTGGGGGTTTGCTGGGGTTTCAACTATACATGGTTGTTGTACCGCTAAACTGGCTTCAAAACTCCCTGGGCTCGCCAGGCTTCGTAAATGTAGTCTTCATAAAGGTTAAGGGTGATGACCCAGCAGCCGTAAATCAAATAGATAATGCGGTTAAGGTGCTTATACCGCAGGCCCAGGTCTATGAACAGCAATCAATAGTGGGTACTGTGAGCCAGGTAGTTAACCTAGTTAACGTATTCTTCATAGTTGTAATAGCGTTGAGTATAGTTATTGCAAGCCTCATAATAGACATTATGATGATTATAAACGTTAGGGAGAGGAGGAGGGAGATTGGGATTATGAAGGCTATAGGTGCTTCGAACGGGCAGGTAATGTTAATATTCCTAACCCAGGCCCTTGCAACATCGGCGGCGGGAGGCATACTGGGTATAGCGGCAGGCTACTACGGTTCCCTAGCCATGATTAAGCTAATAAACATGCTTGGCTACAGCCTTAACGTCAGGATAATCGTGGCGCCCCAATACATTATACTGGGCCTAGTGTTGGCTATTGCAGTTGGGGTTATTTCATCAATACCCCCCTTAATCAGCATAACTAAGATTAGGCCAGCCGAGGTTTTGAGGGTTGAGTAGGGGAAAAGCTAATACGCCTAAGCCCAGGAAAGCCCTATGGCCGTTTACAGGTTTAAGACGCCGATAAGCGATAGTGATGTTGAGGGGCTTAGGGTTGGGGACACGGTCTACGTCTCAGGCATAATCGTCAGCGCCAGGGATTCGGCACACGTCAGGATGATTGAATACCTGAGGAGTGGTAGGCAAATACCCGTTGACCTGAGGGGAGGGGTTATTTACCATGCGGGCCCCGTGGCGGTTAAGGTTGGCGGCTCCTGGAGGATTATAAGCATGGGCCCCACGACGAGTGCTAGGATGGAGGAGTTTGAGCCTGAGGTCATTGAGAAGCTTGGCGTTAAGCTGATAATAGGTAAGGGTGGTATGGGGCCTAAGACTACTGAAGCCATGAGGAGGTTTAAGGCGGCCTACGCAATATTCACAGGTGGAGCTGGCGTGTTGGCTGCCAGGGCCATTAAGAGGGTTGTTGACGTACATTGGCTTGACCTAGGCATAGCCGAGGCCATGTGGGTCCTTGAGGTTGAGGACTTCGGCCCATTAACAGTCATGATAGACCCAACGGGCAGGAACTTCTACGAGGAGCTTAGAGCCGGCGCAAGGTCCAGGGTTGATGAATTGGCTAGGGAGGTTTTAAGTAGCTGGAGGCCGGGTGGCGTCCATGGAGGCTAACCTGGAGGCCGTAGTTAAGGAGGCTGCTAAGAAGATTGTGAGGATGGCCAGCATATCACCGGCAGTGGACGTCGTCGACGCATTGAAGAATTCAATTAATGTGGAGGTTCATGAGCCGAGTAAGGTCCAGTTGAAGGCAATCCTAGACAACATAAACCTAGCCTCCACGGAGGGGGCGGCAGTATGCCAGGACACAGGGGTCCCAACATTCTTCGTGAGGCTTGGCGACGGATTCCCAATCAGGAGTAGGCTATATGAAATATTAACTGAAGCCGTTAGGGAGGCTACGAGGGAAATACCCCTAAGGTCCAATTCCGTGGATCCGTTAACGGACAGGAATAGTGGAGACAATACCGGGTTGGGGATACCTGTAATAGACGTCGAGCTCTTCAATGGCGATTACCTAGAAATGATATATACGCCCAAGGGTGGTGGAACTGAATTACCGAGCAGGGCCTTTGTAGTGCCCCCAGGCGACGCGTGGGAGAGGCTACCTAAACTAGTCCTCGACGCAGTTGTAGACGCGGGCCCAATGCCATGCCCACCGGTAATTGTAGGCGTCGGTATTGGGCCGTCGGTCGACGTAGCGGCTAAGCTCGCCAAGAAGGCCGCTGTGCTAAGGCCCGTGGGTTCAAGGAACCAGAACCCTGAGGTGGCCAAGCTTGAGGAGGCGTTGCTCAGGGCCATTAATAAGCTTGGCATAGGGCCCCATGGGACTGGGGGTGTTGTAACGGCGCTGGACGTACACATAGAGTATTCGTACAGGCATCC
>CAYFHR010000090.1:0-5016 GCA_964343155.1 uncultured Thermoproteaceae archaeon
TCCTCAAGGTCCATTGAAACCTCCTTAATGGCCTCATACGCGTTCCTGGGGTCCATCTGGTGGCTCCTCCTATCCCCAAACCTGGGGGCGCTGTCTGCAGCCTCCCTGAATGGCCCATAGAACGTGCTCGCATACTTGACGCTGTAGCTCATTATTAAGACGTCCTGGAAGCCCTCCCTATCCAAGGCCTCCCTAATGGCCTTCACCTGCCCATCCATCATGCCGGACGGCGCCACCACATCTGCCCCAGCCTCGGCGAAGGTTAAGGCTTCCCTAGCGTAGAGTTCGATCGTCTTATCGTTATCTATGACGTACTTCGGCTGCTTGGCTGAAGCCCTCTGCTCAATAACGCTGGCTGGAGGGTCTTTAAACTCAACTACGCCGCAGTGGCCATGGTCCGTGTAGTCGCATAGGCATACGTCCGTCATGAGTAGTATTGAGTCCCCGAAGGTTTCCTTAAGGAGCCTGAGGGCCCTTGGTACAGGCCCATTCTTATCATAGGCCACTGAGCCCAGGGGATCCTTACGGCTCGTAACCCCGAAGAGGAGTAGGGCCCTCACGCCGGCTTCATAAGCCCCCTCAACAGCCTTAATGAGCCCATCACCTACAGGGTACCTGAACTGGCCAGGCATGGACTTTATCTCCTCCACATCGCCAGACTCCTTAACGAATATTGGCCAAACCAACTCATCTGGGGTTAGCCAGGTTTCTGCGACGAGGTTCCTAATAATCCTACTTAACCTAAGCCTCCTCGGCCTTGTTGTCGGAAACCTATAGTGGGCCATGGTTTAAGAGGCCCATGCGAGTTAATAAGCGTTCCTTGGAAAACTTTAAAAGTTAAACATGCTTTAAGGTTTGAAGGGCCCGTAGTCTAGCCTGGTTAGGATGCCCAGGGGCCCATGGCCCCGCATAGGCCTTACGTGCACGGCTGAGATAGCGGGAGGTCCCGGGTTCAAGTCCCGGCGGGCCCACCATTAAAGGTTAAATACGCCCCATAGAGGCTTACCTGTGGATATTGCAGTATCTGTGGATCCAATGGCCGCTAAGCCGCAGGATGTTGAGGGGATGAATGTTGTCCTAGACCTAGTCAACTACATTAGGCTTAACTGGAATAGGTCACTACCACTGATTGCAACAGACCTCGAGGACTATAAGCCAATATCGATAATAGTCCCAACCCCTGTTAAGCTTAGGCATTTTGAGAGGCTTCTTGAATTGGCTAACTACATCGACATATACTCAATAATCATGAAGCCGCCAAGGCACCTCGAGGTAGGTAGCCTACTAGACGCCGCAGCTGAGTACGACGTGTCCATTTCATGGATAGTAGGCCCTGGAGGCGACGTTAACGTTGGGCCCTTCAGGAGGCTTAAACTAACATTCAACATACCCTCCTTTGGGAGCTTCAGGAGGCTTGCCGAGTATACGATACCTAGGCTGGGCCTTGCGGACTACGCAATAGCCTACAATGTTAAGGGCGGTGAATGGGGCCTACCTATAATGAGCGGGCCCATAGACTACCTTAAAATTGTCAGGCTCTACAACGCCTTTGGGTGGGATGGATTCCTAATACTTAGGTACAGGGCCGAGTACTATGATAGGTATAGGAGCGATTTATACGCCTTAAAATCGTTCATAGAGGCTGCGGGTGGGTCAATACTCGATAAGGAGACTATAAGGCTCCTCAACAGGCTGTTTAAGGGGGTGTTTGAGGGATTTAAGAAAACGTAATTAATCCTGCCACGTCAAGCTGGTGTGGGTAGGTTAACGGTAGCCTCCGTGGGAAACCTCAACGTGGACATATATCTGAAGGTCCCATACATACCTGACCCAGATGGCTCCGTTGAATCGGCAGAAACATACATAGGCGGCGGCGGTTCGGCGGCGAACTTCGCGGTTCAAGTGGCTAAGCTTGGAATGGTGGCTAGGTTCATAGGGTCTGTGGGGAGTGACGAATTTGGAGGGGCACTAATCAGGGAGTTAGCATCCCTAGGGGTTGATGTTAGGTGGGTTAAGAGGTCAGAGGGTTTGAGCGGCATGGTCGTCGTGTTGGTTGAGCCTAATGGGGTTAAGAGGATGATTGCCCACAGGGGTGCTAACCTGAATTTAAGCCCAATGGATATTAATGGCGATTCGCTCAACGGCGTCAACCACCTACACCTAGCCACAGGTAGGCTTGACCTAATTAGGAGGGGTGTTGAGGAGGCTAAGGCATTGGGGATAACGGTGTCTGTTGATGGGGGCTCAAGCCTAGTCAGCAATGGCCTAGAAAACGTCCTATCAAACATACGCGGCGTAGATGTATGGTTCCTGAATAGCCTTGAGGTAAGGAGGCTTTCAGGCATCGATAACCCGATCGAGGCAGGTTCAACCCTCTCTAAGCTATCCGGGGTTGGGGAGGTTGTGGTTACCATGGGTGAGAGGGGCGCAGCCCTGTTGGTCAACGGTGATGTGAAGTATGTAGAGGCCTTTAAGGTAAACCCCATGGACACAACAGGGGCTGGGGACACCTTCGCAGCATCGTACATATTCGCCAGGCTAATAGGCTTAGACTACGTTGAAAGGCTCATATTCGCAAACGCGGCATCGGCATTGAAGGTTACGAGGAGGGGCGCTAGGTCTGGGCCAACTTTAATGGAGGTCTTGGAATTCTTGAAATCCAGGGGCCATGGTGAATTGGCGCTAGATGTCGAGTCAAGGCTAGGTAACTAATTTAAGAGCCTGGGCCTAGAGTAATTGAGGCTTATGGCTGATGTGGCTGGGCTAATGGCGGATGAATTGGTGACCAAGTGTATTACGGGGGGTTATGTGGGGAAGAAGAGTTTTGAAGGCGGTGTAAGGTACATAATACGTTCCCTCGACCTATTCATAGAACTCCACGTGGTTAGCGAGGGTGGCGAGGTCTACTTCGAGATCTGGGACTACTCAACGAGCGCATCCCCCATGTTCACCAGGAGTTTCAACACAAGCGACCTAGACGTCGAGTTCGCAAGGGCGATACTGTGCAGGGTCTATAAGCTGATACTGCTCAGGAGGATTTCTAAAATCACCTATGAGGGTGAAGTATTTTAAGGCTCGGCGGAATTTAAGCATGGCCGATTTTAATGAGGCGGGGCCCCAGCACTGAGCATTGATGACTACTTGGCCTTGAGGGTATCTATAATCTCCATGAGAGCCCTACCATACTCCCTAGTGCCCAGCGGCTGGACGCCCATGTACCTGGCTATGTCCTGGGTAACCCTCCTCTGGTTTATAGCCTCAGTTATAGCCCTGTCCAATAGGTCCGCCGCCTCAGTCCAGCCCATGAACCTTAGGAGGAGTTCAATAGCCCTTATTTCGCTTGTTGGGTTTGCAACATTCTTACCGGCGTACTTGGGGGCTGTCCCATGCATGGCCTCAACCATTATTGCGCTGTCGCCAACATTGGCGGCCCCTATCATGCCTACATTACCCATTAGGGCTGCTGCGAGCTCACTAATGTAGTCGCCGTTTACGTTGGGCGCCAATACTACGTCGTAGGATTCAGGCCTTGTAACCAGCTGCGCAAACATGTTATCCGCCATCCTGTCGTTGACGAGTATCTTGCCTGGGGGTACCTTACCGCCATATATCTTGTTAACCTCATCCTCAGTAACCACGTAGTCTCTGAATTCCTTTAAAGCAACCTCATAGGCCCACTCCCTGAACGCACCCTCCGTATACTTCATAACATTGCCCTTATGCATTATTGTGACGGACCTCCTCTTATTCTGTATGGCGAATCTGAAGGCGAAGCGTGCAACCCTCTGCGTCCTCCACTTACTAATCTGCTTAATGCCAATTCCAGCATCCTCATCAACATCGACCTTAAGCTCATCCCTCAGGAATTTCCTCAGCTTGGCGGCCTCTGGGCTATCCCACGTCCATTCAATACCCCTGTATAGGTCGTCTGTGTTTTCCCTGATAATGACCCAATCTATCCTCTCGGGGTTCTTCAACGGCGACTCAAGGCCCCTTATGTACTTTATCGGCCTTACGTTGGCGTATGTGTCTAGGAGCATCCTTATGGCAACGTTAATTGACCTCCAGCCGCCGCCAACGGGCGTTTCGAGGGGCCCCTTCAGGACAACCCTATACTTCTGAAGCATCTCAACGGTCTCCTGGGGGAGCCTATTGCCTACAAGCTTCTCAGCCTTCTCACCCGCATAAACCTCAACCCACTTAATCTCCCTACTCGACCCGTAGGCAGCTTCAATAGCCTTATTGGCAACCTCTATGGCTACCGAAACTATTTCAGGCCCAATGCCGTCGCCCAGGATGTAGAGTACTATTGGCTTATTAGGTACTTCAACGAACTTGCCGTCCCTTATAACTATTGGTTTTCCATCTTCAGGGATTTTGTATTGGATTGCCATGACGGCAGTTCTAGCTACCAACCCTTTTAAGCTTATTTCAACATAATTTACGTTAATTAACTTCAGACTTTTCAACGGCCACTTGAAAATACTTAATAACTCCCCTGGGGCTTCTTAACCATGAGGGTTGAGAGCCCCGCCTTCAAGGATGGGGATACTATACCCGTTAAATACACCTGCGATGGTGATGACGTTTCACCACCCCTGAGGATTATTGACCCTCCCCAGGGCGTCAAGTCATACGTCCTCATAGTGGAGGACCCGGATGCGCCAGGAGGTACATTCATACACTGGGTCCTCTACAACATACCCCCAGGCCTAGTTGAAATACCTGAAAATGTGCCTAAACAGCCTGAGGTTAGGGGTATTGGGGTTCAGGGCATTAACGACTTCGGTAGGGTTGGTTACGGTGGGCCATGCCCACCTAGGACGCATCCACCCCACAGATACTTCTTCAGGCTATATGCACTTGATACAGAGCTTAACCTGAAGCCCAGGGCTAGCGTTGACGATGTTAGGAGGCTTATGGAGGGCCATATTTTGGCTGAGGCATCGCTGATGGGTAGGTATGGTAGGAGGCGTTGACGCGGCCAAACGTGTTAGCCGCGGCAATTAGCAAATA
>CAYFHR010000091.1:0-4924 GCA_964343155.1 uncultured Thermoproteaceae archaeon
CATAGTACGTATCGCCGCCTGGACCTAGGGGAGGGGCTACTGCGGATTCGTAGCCTAAGGCTGGGTTTCTGGGATTCTCATATAGGCTTAGGCCAATGTAGTATTTATTGAACATCGACGTTAAGTTGCCTAAGCCGGGAAGCTCCGCGAGATATGTTGAAGCAGCCAACACCTGGCTGTATGGCCATAGGCATGCGTAGTGGCCGCAGGTACTACCCCTGTATACGTTTAAGCTGCTTACGAAGTAGTGTCTTTGGAGGGCGTTGAATAATGTAATGGCCCTGCTTAAATATACTGAAGTGTAGTTTATGCCGGGTGCCTGGGCCACCCCATGGATTGCCAATGCTGTTAATGCCAATGCACCGATAACTAAGATGCAAATCTTGAGCATTGGGGAATAGCTTACAGAGGTTTTAACACCTTACCCTAATGCATCAGCCCTTAAACTCGACAAGCATACTTTTGTTAAGCTCCACGCCGAATCCAGGCCTCCTACCTAACCTAACCCTACCATTCTCAGGGACTGGTTCGCCAATTAGTAGTGGGCTGAATTGGGGCACTACCTCTGTTCCATCGGGTGAGGCCACTATGTATTCGGCGAATGGTGAATTAACCCTGGTTACCACGAAGTGGTACCCATACACCCCTGAGCCGTGTGGTATAACCCATGCCCCATATGCCTCAGCCAAGGAGGCTATCTTAATCATTGGCGTTAAGCCCCCAACCCACGTTATGTCTGGCTGAATAACATTAACCCTACCTAACTCTAGCAGTAGCCTGAAGCCATATATCGTCGATTCGTGTTCACCACTAGCCAGCAGAACCGGTGGTGCGTATTGGGCTAGTGCGCCGTAGGACCAGTAGTCGTCCGGTATGAATGGCTCCTCAATCCAGAATAATCCATATGGTTTAAGTTCGTTAAGAAGCCTGACCGCGTAGGGTAGGTCTAGGCTCATCCAGCAGTCGTACATTAGTAGGAAGTCGTCCCCCAACCTCTCCCTCCACTCCCTGAAAATCCTAACATTCTCCCTCAAACCCTCGACACCGTCTGAGGGGCCGTGTTTGAGGGGAAGCTTACCGCCTATGAAGCCCTTCGCCTTAGCCACATCGGGCCTTGGGCCTGTGGCGTAGAAGGCTATCTCATCCCTCACAGCCCCGCCTAAAAGGTCGTAGACTGGAAGCCCCCTCACCCTGCCTGCCAGGTCCCATAGGGCTAGGTCCACTGCAGATATGGCATTCATGACTATCCCCCTCCTCCCGTAGAATAGCGTTGCCCTAAACATCTGGTCCCAGGTCTTTTCAACCTCCCCAACATACTTACCGACCACAAACCTCTTCAGGTGGTTTGCAATAATCCAAGCCGCCGGATAGCCCCCTGTGCTTATTCCGAAGCCAACCTCACCCCTCGAATCCTCAACCTCAACAGCCACTGTCCCAAGTATGTTTAGGCCCCATGAAGCCCTACTAGCCTTATACTCAGGGTATATTGACATTGGTGTGGCTATGTAGCCAAGTATCCAGTGGCCCGCCTGCTGATCATGGTAATCTGCGCCACCACCTTTAGTAACATAGACCCTCAAATCCTTAACCCTCCTCAACTCAACCTCATCCACTTTAATCACCCGGCGCCAGCATTATTTTAATGAACCTGGTTGAGGTTCCTGAAAGCTCCTCAAAGGATTCCTGCCCCCTTTCAAGGGGCCTTATATCAACCCAGCCCTCGTTTGGGTCTAATGCGCCTGCCTCAAGTAGGTTTACGGCCCTCCTAAAGTCCTCGTCTGTGTATGAGAATGAGCCCTTTACCTCAAGCTCATTCCTGACAATTACGTTGCCCGGTATCTTCACCTCATTGTCGTGTAGGCCCACGAAGACGACCCTACCACCCCTACGGGCTGCGTATATTGCAAGCCTCCTGGCATCCTCAGAGCCGACGGCGTCTATGACTACGTCGAAGCCCTCAGGGTATTCGCCCTTAACAATGTTTAAGGCCTCTTCACCACTCCTATCAATGACCCTTGATGCGCCAAACCTCCTAGCCCACTCAAGCCTACTTTTATTAACGTCGACGACGACCAGGTCCCTGACGCCGCCCAGTTTAAGTAGCTTGACTGCAAATGCCCCAATGGGCCCAGCCCCAATGACGAGTACTGAGTCGCCTAGGGAGGCTCCTGAAAGCCTAACAGCCCTCAGGGATGTTGCCAGTGGCTCAGCTAACGCGCCCCTAACAGGGTCTGTTACCCTGTATAGGTTTTCGTAGGGTGCTGCGACGTATTCGGCGTAGGCCCCCGGGTAGTCTATGCCTATTATCTTCCTCTCAACGCATAGGTTCTTCAAACCCATCCTACAGTACCTACAGTGGCCGCAGCCAATTATCGGGTTGACTGCAAATAAGCCCCCGACAACGTCCTTAGGTACCCCTGGGCCAGCCTCCTCAACAACCCCTGTGAATTCATGGCCCATTATTAGGGGTGGTTTGCGGAGCTCATTCTTACCCAGGAACCCTGAAACATCCGAGCCACATATCCCACTATACTTAACCCTCAACAGGACCCAGCCTGGCTTAAGCCTAGGCTTCTCAACATCCAGGACCTCCACCTTACCCACGGCAGTCCAGACAAGGGCCCTCACACAGTTTTAACAGGCCCTTGAAATATAAGCGCTTACCCGAACATGTTCAACCCCCAATATAGGTTACTTAATTAAGTGTAGGCCAGTGTGGGCTTTATGGTTTTGAGGATTACCGACGCCAGGGTTGAGTTCGCAGTAAACCCGCTGGGTATTGACGATGAGAGGCCTAGGTTCAGCTGGATTATTGAATCAGACGTTAGGGACACGTACCAGGTGGCCTACAGGATTATTGTAGGTAGTAGCTTGGAAAATGTAGCGAAGGGCATTGGCGACGTCTGGGATAGCGGGAGGGTTAACTCAAGTAGCCAGGTGGTTAGGTATCAGGGGCCTCCACTAAGGAGCTTCACCAAATACTACTGGAGGGTTAAGGTCTGGGACAGCCGCGGTAATGAGAGTGAATGGAGTCCAGTTAACTGGTTTGAGACAGGCCCCATGAGCCAGGGCGACTGGGTTGGGGAATGGATAACTGGGGGCCAGTTCATGAGGAGGGAGTTTGAGGTTAATGGGGATGTTGTAGAGGCTAGGGTTTACGTAACGGGGCTAGGATACTATGAACTTAGGATTAACGGTGCTAGGGTTGGGGATAGGGTCCTCGACCCACCCTGGAGCAACTACGATAAGACAGTCTACTACAGCGCCTACGACGTAACAGGCCTAGTTAAGAGGGGGCGCAATGCAGTGGGCATAATACTGGGTAGGGGCAGGTATTCGCCCATCAGCCCAAGTAGAGGTAATATACCTGGATTAAAATACTACGATGAACCCAAGGCACTTTTAATGCTCAGGGTCAGGTTAGCTGACGGCTCAACAATAGTCATAGGCACTGGCGAGGATTGGAAGTGCCTAGACAAGGGGCCCATAATATATGACGACATATACAACGGCTTCAGGTACGACTATAGGCTCGAGCCTAAGGGCTGGGATGAGGCAGGCTTCGACGACTCGCCATGGAAGGGCTGCGTTAAGGCCAGGCCGCCGGGCGGCAGGCTTAGGTCGACTGCAGCCATACCTGGGGTTAAGGTTAAGGGCACTATTAAACCCAGGGAGTATTACAACCCAAGGCCTGGGGTCTACGTCTTCGACTTCGGCCAAAACATAACGGGTTGGGTTAGGTTGAGGGTTAGGGGTATTGACGGCGTCGAGGTTAGGGTTAGGCATGCCGAGTTAATCAACCCAGACGGCACATTGAATGTAAGCAACCTGAGGGGTGCCGAGGCAACGGACGTATACATCCTTAGGGATGGTTCATTAACCCTGGAGCCCAAGTTCACATTCCACGGATTTAGGTACGCCGAGGTCACAGGGTACCCTGGAGTACCCTCAATAGACGACGTTGAGGCCGTCATCGTCCAAACCGACCTTGAGCCAACGGGCTCGATAGCGTGTTCAGACAAGGTTGTCAACGACATACATAGGTTGGTTTGGTGGAGCCTGAGGGCAAACATATTGAACGGCGTGGTCACCGATTGCCCACAGAGGGATGAGAGGATGGGTTGGCTTGGGGATGCTTGGCTATCCTCAGAGTCCGCAGTCTTCAACTTCAACATGGTTAAATACTACGAGAAGTTCATAAGGGATATTGTGGATTCGCAGAGGCCCGATGGCTCAATACCAGATGTGGTACCGCCATATTGGGAGCTTTACCCAGCCGACCCAGCATGGGGCACAGCCCTAATATACCTACCATGGCTACTATACACGTATTACGGCGATGCCGAAATCCTGGAGGAGGCCTATGATGCCATGAAGAGGTGGTGGAGCTACCTGGACTCGATGATGAAGGGCAACATACTGTACTTCAGTAAGTATGGTGAATGGGTCCCGCCAGGCAGGGTATTCTCCATCGAATACTGCCCACCTGAAATACTCTCAACATGGATACACTACAGGGACACCCTAATACTGGCCGATGTGGCTAAGGTACTTGGTAGGGTTCAGGATGAGGAGTTCTTTAGGAGGAGGGCGTCCGAAATACTTGAGGCCTTCAATAAGGCGTTCCTCGGGGAGAATGGATACTACTCAAAATACACCTCACCCGACGGTACAGTGAGGAGGCTTGGAGGTTCACAGACCTGCAACGCCCTCCCACTTGCATTAAACATGGTTCCTGAAGATAGGGTTAAGGCCGTTTTAGGGTCGTTGGTTAGGAGTGTTGAGGTTGACTGGGATAGGCACCTGAATGTAGGCATATTCGGGGCTAAATACGTGCCTGAAGTCCTGGCCAAATACGGCTACGCCGAATTGGCCTACAGGGCTGTTACAAACGACACATATCCAGGCTGGGGATACATGATTA
>CAYFHR010000092.1:0-4798 GCA_964343155.1 uncultured Thermoproteaceae archaeon
GCGCCATACATCTGCATGAGGTATCTTCTGAGGGGTTTCGCATAGTAGCTCGCCTTAACCATGAATATGTGCGCCTTAACCTTGAATAAGGCCGCGGCCAATGCCACAGCAGAGCCCCACTGCCCGGCGCCAGTCTCGGTAGTCACGAACCTTGCACCATCCTTAAGCGCATAGTATACCCAGGCTAAGGCTGAGTTAACCTTATGGCTCCCCGTGTAGGTGTAGCCCTCCATTTTTAGGTAAATCCTGACTGGGGCATCTAAATACTCCTCAAACCTCCTAGCCCTGATTAGGGGCGTTGGCCTACCAACCTGTAGGTAGCGTTCAAGCACCTCGTCGGGTATT
Organism: uncultured Thermoproteaceae archaeon; assembly: GCA_964343155.1. Classification (GTDB taxonomy): domain Archaea; phylum Thermoproteota; class Thermoprotei; order Thermoproteales; family Thermocladiaceae; genus Caldivirga. Next base: position 346 of record CAYFHR010000092.1, read on the forward strand.
TTAACGAACCTCTCGGTGGAGAACTCAAGCCTAAGGGGCTCCGATGGTATTACCTGCTTCAGGAGCTCAAACCTCTTACCGTTATCAGGGTCATATGGTGGTGGGAGTGGTTCTGGGAGGTCTGCGAGGATGTTGTACCAGTGGGTGGGTATTTCATCTGGAGGTAGGTCCACCCTATACTTCAGGTTAGGCCCCAGATAGTTACCACCAAAACCTTAAAGGCCGCTGCTTTTTAAGCATAATCCCCCTGACGCACAATATAGAATTCTGGAGATTGAAAAATAAGGCTAATTAACATAAATATAGTTGGGTAAATATTGCGTAAGCCTAGGGGTTGATTAAGGCTGTTTTCGAGGGGCTGAGACTAACGTTAAGTTAGCTGAGCTTAAAGGTTGCGAGGATTTTTACTAAATTGGCCAGGTATGCCGGCACTTAGGCTGACCTAGCTACCTGGGCAAGTTCGGGCATTAGGCCCATTATGACCTGCTGCCTACTAAGCGTCCTTAGCCAGACTCTTCCAGGTCCTTCAACCCTGGCGAACCATAGGCCCTCCTCGCCGAACAACATTGTGGTTAATCCGCCGACCCTATGTACAGTAACCCTCATACCCTCTTCAAAGGCCAGTACATGGCCTGCCTCAGCATCTATGGCTTCGCCTGGGCCCAGGTTGAGCATTACGGAGTCGCCGATGGCGTGTAGGAAGACTCTGCCGACGCCCCTTAACCTAGCCATTAATAGGCCCTCTCCCCCAAGCCACCCAAAGCCCAGGCCCACCAACTTAGCATCGTATTCAACGCTGCTCTCCATGGCTAGGAAGCTCCTATGTTCAACCAATATGCCTCCCGAACCATCTAGGTTTATTTCAACTACCTTACCAGGCGCAAAGCCGGCCACATCAACTAAGCCAGGCCCCTCAGCCTCAAGCAGGAAGAAGCTAGCCCCAGTTAATGCCCTCTTCAAACCGCCCAGGAGGCCTCCCTTAACGGTGGCCCTTAGGTTTACCGTACCTGACTTCCAAACCAGGTGCCCACCCTCAATATATATTCTCTCGCCTACACCTAGGTTAGCCACCAGGTGCTGTATATCAGCGCCCTCAATCCTGAATTCAACCATGGCTAAGTATTCGCACTCCCCTTTAAAGCGTTTAAGGGCTATGGTTAAAGATATATACTGCCTTGAGGCATCTCCCAATAATGTACAGCTACTTAGCCTACCTAATACTGGGCTTCGCCTTAACCCTGCTGGGCGGCTGGCTCTTCACGAATGCCGCCGAGTACATTAGCTATAGGTATAGGTTGGGGGGCTCATTCGTGGGCGCGGTCATATCGCCAATATTGACTTCAATGCCTGAGCTGGTAGTCTTCCTAGTAGCATTGATCGCCTACGGCGGCCGTGAAGGCGTCGACGTGGCTGTGGGCACAGTCATAGGCGAACCCTTCGTTGTCTCAACAGTAATCTACCCCATCATCTTCCTAATAGCCCTAGTAGGGTTCCTAATGGGGTATAGGGACGACCTCGTACTTGAGGTTGATAAAACATTAATAATACCTTTCGCAGCGGTTACGGCACTATTCCCAACAGTACTCCTGCCCGCTGTCTTAAAATCGACAATAGTTGTTAAGGGGCTTGTATCCCTTGGGCTCGCTTCCCTATACTTACTTTATATGTATTTGATGAGGAGGAGGCAAGGCCTCATAATTGAGGATGCAGAGGGCCTCTACGTAAAGAGGGTGTTGAACATTAATGAGGGCGCATCACTGGTCATTCAACTTGCAGCCTCAGTTACCATGCTTTACCTAGGTTCAAGGGTAATGGTTTGGAATATTATTGAGCTCTCGAGGCTACTGCTTAAAGACGTAATGGCCCTCTCAATAATAGTAATACCTACGGCAACCGTACTACCTGAATCGGTTACGGCAGCCATATGGACGCTTAGGGGTAGGGATACGTTGGCTGTATCAGCCCTCGTTGGCGAGAAGGTGCTCTACTCAACAATATACCCCGCCTTAATGCTCCTTTCAACAAGCTGGAGCCTGAATATAGACGCCGTATTGTGCGTCTTGGTTGTTGAGGCAGTTTCGGCAGCCATGCTATACCACGTATATAGGGGTAGGTTGACGTGGGATGTATCTGTAATAGGCCTTATAGGCTATGCATCATACCTAGCCTTGGCGTTGATGTAGCGATTTTTAAGTAGCTAAAGAATCTATAGGTACCGTGGCTACTAGGGCTAGGTTAGGTAAAGTATATGTCGGTGATGGGGAGCCCGTCAGGCTGATGGGCGTCATAAACGTCAGCCCTGAATCATTCTACAAAGGTTCCGTAAGAAGGAGCATCGACGAGGTTTTAGGCTCGGTTAAGCAAATGGCCTTAAATGGCGTGGATATAGTCGACATTGGGGGAATGTCAACTGCACCATATAACAAGACCTACGTGGGTGTTGAGGAGGAGTTGAATAGAGTTGTACCCGTCGTGAAGGCGGTTAAGGCAGAGTACCCGGAGTTAACAATCTCCGTAGACACCTTCAGGGCTAGGGTCGCTGAGGAGGCGCTTAAGGCAGGTGCAGACGCCATAAACGACGTTACTGGCCTTAAGGGCGACCCATCAATGGCCCGCATAATAGCTGACTATAATGCATCAGCAGTGGTTATGGCTAGGGAGAGGGCCCCTGACGTGGGTAGGAACCCTGTTGAAAGGACGATCAGTGCCCTCAGGGAAAGCCTAGAAATAGCGCTGAACAGCGGAATTAGCGAAGATAGGCTGGTTATAGACCCAGGAATTGGGGCATGGCCACCCCTCAACATTGACCCAGCCTTAAAGGGGGGTGAGCCGTTGAAGGGTCCGTATATTCGCGGGGATCGTAAATACCCATGGTATGTGTGGGATTCAGTAATAATAATGAATATTCGTAAAATTAGGGAGGCGTTAAATAGGCCGATACTGGTCGGCATCTCCAGGAAGTCGTTCCTTGAGAGGCTCATGCGTAGGAGGGCTCCGCCAGAGGATAGGCTATATTCATCGGTAGCTGCTGAGGCAATAGCAGTCTTAATGGGTGCCGACGCCGTTAGGACCCATAACGTTGGTGAAACTAGGGATGCCGTTAGGGTTGCTGAAGCGCTTAGGGCATGTATAGGTAGGGGCCCTGAGGCCTGCGCCGACGAGGTAGTTAAGTTAACGGGACCTAGCCCCTAAGGTTGTTTAACGCAGCTACAGCTATGCATTGCCTTAGAACCCTAGCCTTGTGAAGTATTCAAGTTCATAACCCCCAATATCATCTATTTGCGATAGGATGTTTTCAATCTCGTCTGTTGAGTATTCGTCGGATTCAGGCACAACTATATGTATCTTGAGGGCCTTTATCCCAAAACCAATCTCCTCCTCCTCAATACCCTTAACACTGTATTTAGGCTCAAGCTTAGACTTTATAGTCTGTTTAAGCTTCTCGTAGTCGACGTCTTCCCTACTCGGAGTCACCCTATATACATAATATATCTGGGCCATCTGGGTCAGGCGCCTTAAACCTGCCGTTTTATAAATATTTCTAATCCACGTTGAATCACGGCCCTTCAAATCCGCAGACAGGGCACCTATAGGTATTGCCCTGCCTCCTACAGCGTTCACACCTCCAAATCTCATACTTGCCGCAGTTTGGGCATAGGAAGTGGGTGGCCCTTTCATAGGGTGCTATTGGCCTACCGCAGGAGGCGCAGTAGTGTACCTCAGGGCCATACAGCTTAGGCCTCGGCCTTGGCCCAATTATCGAAGCCTGCATCGGCACCCCACTTGCATAGGCTTATTAAACTTTAACCACCTACGGCGCCAATGGCGGAACAATGCTTATTAACTTCAGGGATAGGCGCACTTGATGGCTAAGATAATTGTTACCGGGGGTGCAGGCTTCATAGGGAGCCACCTTGTCGATAGGCTCGTATCCATGGGCCATGAGGTGGTTGTCGTGGATAACTTCACGTCAGGTAAAATGGAAAACCTGGCCGACGCCATTAAGACCGGCAGGGTTAGCGTCATTAATGGCGATTTGAGGTATTGGGGGGATTGGGCAAACTCGTTCAGGGATGCATACGCAGTATTCCACATGGCAGCCAACCCCGAGGTGAGGATATCCTCAACGGAGCCCAGGGTACATTTCGAAAATAACATCGTTGCAACATTCAACGTCCTCGAGGCGTCCAGGCTAAATGACGTTAAATACGTAGTCTTCGCGAGCAGTAGTACGGTCTATGGGGATGCATCAGTATTACCTACGCCTGAGGATTACCCCATAAGCCCCATAAGCGTCTACGGAGCCTCTAAGGCTGCTGGAGAAGTCCTGGTATCCACATACTCCAGGCTCTACGGCATAAGGTCTGTCTCGCTGAGGTATGCAAACATAGTTGGCCCCAGGTCGACGCACGGCGTAATATACGACTTCGTGAGGAAGCTTAAGTCAAATCCA
>CAYFHR010000093.1:0-4766 GCA_964343155.1 uncultured Thermoproteaceae archaeon
TTGAGGAGCCTGGAGCCTTCGTAGACGTATCCAGCGAACTTGTCGAGGGTGGCTGCGCAAACTGGTTCTCTGTAAACAACATTGTGTTGCTTAAGGGCGAATTTGACGTGGCTTTATACTCAGAGGAGGCGCCGTTAGTAACCATTGGCAATATCTTCGATGGTGTTTGGAGGGGGAGGGTTGAATCCACGTCAGGCCTAGTATTCTCATACGTAATGAACAACTACTGGCACACCAACTACAAGGCCTCGCAGGGAGGCTCATTCACATTCACATACAGGTTAACGAGCGGTAGGTCGATTAAACCAAGCCAGGCATATAGATTCTTTGCAATACCAATAATTGGGAGGCCAATAGATGGAGACCTATCAATAGACCCACCAGAAGTAGTAGTCACAGCGATTAAGAAGTGGGACCTGGGCGAAGGCATAGTCCTAAGGCTACTTGAGGTTGATGGGGAGGCAAAATCAATAACAATAAGGTCCAAAGCCCTAAACAGCTACAAAGCATACCTAGCAAACTCACTAGAGGAGCCAATAGATAAAATAGGCGAATTTACTAATGGCGAATTAAAGGTAGGTATCAAGCCTAGGTCCTACATAACCATAGTTATTAAGAAAGATTGAACTTAGCTAAGCGATGGGTAATCCTTAAAAACTTCAGCAACTGCCAACACTATGTATATCCCTTCTAATGTCAAGGTTCGTGAAATGTATAAGGGTTCGTGGATTGATCATGATAAGGATGGTTCAATGGCGCCCTTTGAGGATCCCAGTAGGCCTATTGATGAGAGGGTTGAGGATCTTTTAAGGAGGATGACTATTGAGGAGAAGGTTGCCCAGCTTAGGGCTACATTCAATGCTGAGCGAAGTGACGTAGGTAATCTGTCTGTCGTCTTGAGGAATCTTGAACCTGAGGAGTCGGCTAATAGGGCTAATGAGGTTCAGAGGAGGTTCCTTGAAGATACTAGGCTTGGAATACCAGTCGTAATACATGATGAATGCCTACACGGGTGCGTGGCTAAGCATTCTACTGCATTCCCCCAGGCAATAGCCCTTGCGGCCACGTGGGACGTTGACCTAATGTACAGGGTTGCTAAGGCTATCGCCAGGGAGACTAGGGCTAGGGGCATTAGGCAATGCCTATCACCCGTAGTTAACCTGAGCTTCGATGCTAGGGCTGGTAGGACTGAAGAGACCTATGGTGAGGACCCATATTTAGCCTCCCAAATGGCCTACGCCTACGTTAAGGCGCTTAGGGAGGAGGGCATTATAGCAACCCCAAAGCACTACATAATGAACTTCGTTGGTGATGGAGGTAGGGATAGCGCCGAAATACACATGAGTGAGAGGTTCATTAGGGAGACTGAGCTACAGGTCTTCAGGGCGGCCATTAAGGCTGGGGCATTGTCAGTAATGGCTGCCTACAACTCGATAGACGGGATACCGTGCTCAATGAACAAGTATTGGCTCACGGAGGTGTTGAAGTGGGAGCTGGGGTTTGAGGGATTTGTCGTATCCGACTACGGCTCAGTGACAGGGATCATGAATAGGCACTATATAACGGACAAGCCTGAGGTGGCCGCTAAACTTGCCCTTGAGGCAGGCCTAGACGTTGAACTACCTGAAATACACATCTATGGAGATCCCCTACTTAACGCGGTTAAGAGCGGCTTAGTCAGCGAGGATGCTCTTAATGAGGCTGTTAGGAGGGTTTTGAGGGCTAAATTCCTTATAGGCCTATTCGACTCACCATACGTAAACCCAGCCGATGCTAAGATCGTCGGCTCCGAGGAGCATAGGGGGCTTGCCCTTGAGGCGGCTAAGAAGGCCATTGTGCTTTTGAAGAATGAAGGCATACTACCCATTGATAAGTCTAAAGTTAAGACCATTGCGTTGATAGGCCCATTCTCAGACGAGCTGAGGCTTGGCGGCTACAGCACAGTACCTAGGAGCGTTGTGACGCCCCTAGACGCATTTAAGGCTAGGGGCATTAATGTTATTCAGGCTAAGGGTTGCCTACCTGAAATGGACCCAGACATACCGATACCCACAAGGTACCTCACCCCCATGGGTGAGCCTAATAGGCGTGGCTTAAAGGGCGAATACTTCAATAACCCAAACCTTGAGGGCGAGCCAATAGGCGTTAGGATTGATTCACCGTGGGAGGGCTACTTCAGGCTTGACCTAGGCTACGACCCACCATACCCAGGGCTGGACCCTGGCAAATACTCCGTTAGGTGGAGTGGCTACATCACACCGCCTGCCTCAGGGACTTACGAATTCAAGGTCTATGCATCCGGCGGCGGGTTTAGGCTTATTGTAGGTGGCCAAACCCTCATAGATTCCTGGGGTAAGGTTAGCAGCGAACCTAAGACAGCCACAATTAGGCTTGAGGCAGGTAGGCAATATGAGGTTAGGCTTGAGTACGGTAGGTTAAACTACGGCTACGCATACGTTAAGCTGGGCTGGGATTTGGTTGAGGATGAGGAGTTTAGGAAGGCTGTTGAAGCGGCCTCAAAGGCTGATGTAGCCGTAGTATTTGCAGGCATTGTTGAGGGCGAGCAGAGGGATAGGGCATCATTGAGGCTTCCCAGGTGCCAGGAGAGGCTTATTGAAGAGGTCCTTAAGGTTAACAAGAATGTTGTGGTGGTTTTAATGACCGGGAGCCCCGTTGTAGGCGAATGGATTAATAAGGTGCCTGCAATCGTCGAGGCATGGTACCCCGGTGAAATGGGTGGTGAGGCCATTGCCCAGGTGCTCCTAGGCGAATATAGCCCTGGGGGTAAATTACCGATAACCTGGCCCATGCACGAGGGCCAGGAGCCACTATATTACTTCACCAAGCCTAGCGGCAGGGTCTACGACTACGTTAACATGCCTCCAACACCACAGTTCCCATTTGGACACGGCCTAAGCTACACTGAGTTTAGGTACAGTAACCTGAGGATTAACGTTGATGAGGCGGCTGGGCAGATAAAGGTCAGCGTCGATGTTGAGAATGTGGGTAGGTATGAGGGTGATGAGGTTGTCCAACTGTACATAAGGGATGAGTATTCGAGCATAGCCAGGCCACTAATGATGCTTAGGGGCTTTAGGAGGATTAGCCTGAAGCCAGGTGAGAGGAAGACCGTTGAATTCACATTGACGCTGGATGACCTAGCCATGTATGATGATAGGCTTAGGCGCGTCGTAGAGCCTGGAACGTACCAAGTCCTGGTGGGTTCATCATCAGCAGACATTAGGCTGATGGGCAGGTTCACAATATCGAGGGAGGTTAGGGGTGAGGCATCTATAGTGAGCATGGAGGTTAACGGCGATGGAGGCTTAACGAGGGTTAAGGTTAGGCTGAGGAATATTGGGAAGATAGGCGATTCAATACCAGTGGCATTACATGCGGGTGGAGTTGAGGTTGAGAAGCATAGAATATACCTAGACCCAGGGGAGGAGAGGATTATTGAATTCAAGGTTAAGGGTGTGAAGCCGCCGATAACAGTAACGTTAATAGACTAGGCACAGCCGAAGGCACAGGGCAGGTGATGTATTGAACCCACGCTGAGGGGTGAGGAGGCCTAAGTCGGCTGAATACTTTAAAGCATACCGATTGTAGTTAACTATGGTTAAGAGGATTGGCCTAGCCCTAGCGATAATGAGGTCTGAAACCATCGCCAGGTCAATGGAGTTGATGAGGATTGGCGCATCGCTGGGCTTTTCTGAGGTTTGGTCAGGATTAAGTTTAAGCGTCCTTGATACTGTTAAGGAAGTAGCCAAGCTTTCCAACGAATTAGGCTACTACTACTTCGTAGACGTCCACCCACAGGTCTTTAGAGAGCTTGGCGCATCACCAAGCGACCTTAAGGTATTCAGCAAGATTGGTGTACATGGTATTAGGGTCGATTGGGGGTTTAACACAGAGCAGATTGCGGAAATGGCCAATAACGACCTTGGAATCAAGGTTGAGTTGAATGCAAGCGTATTCCCCGTGGATGAGCTTGATAGGCTACTTAAAATGGTTAAGGACCCTGAAAGGCTGCTGGCAAGCCACGACTGGTACCCAATACCGTACACCGGCCTATCCCTTGAAATGGCCCTGGAAAAGTCTAAGGCATTCCACGAGAGGGGGATACCTGTAGGCATCTTCATATCCACTAAGGGTGGTGAAAGGACCACTGTCGAATATTTAAGGAATCTCGACATAGGCGTATCCGCATCAATACTGGTTAACTCAAGGTACATAGACAGGATACTAATCGGCGACCCAACGCCGACGGAGGATGATTTAAGGAAGGTTGCGGAGGCTAGGGTTAAGACTAAGATAAGGGTTATTGCATATAGGGGGTTGACTATTGAGGAGGCTAAGGCCTTCAATAGGGAGTATTGGGATGTTAGGGTTAAGGAAGCCACAGTTGGCCTAACCGCACCCGGGGCGAATGGGATAAAGCCCAGGAACACCACGAGGAGGTTCAGGGGTGCGGTAACCGTATTGAATACGATGCATGACTACATCCAGGTCTGGATATTTAAGAGGGATGCGCCACCAGACCCTAGGTTCAACGTTATTGGGGAGGTCGTAGAGGAGGATATGGAGATTGTTGAAAGGCTGGCCGAGAGGACGAGGGGGGTCTTTTCAATGAAGGAAACAGACCTACCCCCCGTGGTCCTTGAGGCTGTTAACATTAATGAGGTTTTAGAGGCTAATCCATGAATACCTGGCGCCTCAGCTCAGATGCAGCCTTATTAACAGCCTCCTTAACCTTCAAAACAGAT
>CAYFHR010000094.1:0-4684 GCA_964343155.1 uncultured Thermoproteaceae archaeon
AGGATTAGCCAACTTAATACCCATCGCATATGGGATAGCCCTACCGTGTAGCGTGTGTACGCCGTTGACGTTTAGGAAGTCGGGCATCCTAGATGAGCACCCTATCCCTGAAACAACAACAACCTCCTTCGGGTCTAGGCCCAGCTCAGCAAAGGCCTGTGTTTCGGCAGCTAAAATACCGAAATTACCGCATCCAGGGCACCAGTCAATCCACTTCTTACCCCTATAGGCCTGTGGGCTTAGGGTTACCTTAACCTTAAGCGCCTCCATGCAGGACCACCCTGCGTTCATTAGTCTTAACCACGTGTTCTATCGCGTTTTTAACCTCGTAAAGCATCATGGGCCTCCCATTGTATTTAAGTATGTAGTTTGTCGGTTCAATACCAGTCTCCTGCCTTAAAACGACGCCTGCCTGCCCCAGGTAGTTATTCTCAACGTCTATTATCATCCTCTTGTCCTTAAGGAGCTTCGCCATAAGCCTCCTCGGGAATGGTGAGAACATCCTTATCTGTATTACCAGCGGCCTTATGCCATCCTTAGCCAATTCACCTAATGCATCTATGATTGGCCCCTTGGCTGACCCCCACGTCACTATGGCTATGTCTGATGACTCGTCTCCAAATATCTTAACCCTATCCTCCTCGGGGATCTCCTTGTCTGCCGTTTCAAGCTTCCTCATCCTCTTCTCATAGATCTTAATCCTGTTTTCAGGCTCCTCCGTTATTATGCCGTATTCGTTGTGTTCATCACCGCTGTAGTGCATTATGGCGTAGCCTAAGGGCACCCTGGGTGATATTCCGTCGTCAGCGAATTCGAACCTCTTATAGTCATCGCTTGGGGGCTTCCAAATCAACTTACCCCTATCTATCTTCGCGTTGCTGTAGTCGAGCTCAGACTCGTCTATTATTGAGTATGAGTTGGCTAGGAATTTGTCCACCAGGTGTATTACAGGGGTTTGGTAGCGTTCAGCCAGGTTTAGGCTCCAGAAGGCGTCCCAGAAGGCTTCAACATGGTCTCCCGACGCTATTACAATCCTCGGGAATTCGCCGTGTCCTGCATACATTGCGAAGAGTAGGTCGCCCTGCTGGCCCCTCGTCGGCATTCCCGTACTGGGCCCACCCCTCATGTAGTATGTTATCACAACGGGGGCTTCATTCATGCCAGCCCAACCCATGCCCTCAACCATCAGTGAGAACCCTGGCCCAGACGTCGCAGTCGCCGACCTTGCGCCAGTCAACGCTGCCCCTATGGCCATGTTTATTGCGGAGAGCTCATCCTCGGTCTGGAATACGACGACGCCAACCTTAAGGAGCTCATTCTTCTCCCTGTCTAAGACGTCGACGATTTCATTATCTTCAAGGAACATGCTTTCATCGGCTGCGGGCGTTATTGGGTAGTATGTCTGGAACCTCAACCCGCCGGCAATCTTGCCCAGGGCCACTGCAGTATTTCCATCAAGCTGAACCCTATGCCCATTGACCGGTATTTCAGGCATGTTGTAGTATGGCTGAACTATGCTGTAGCTCTTCTCCGAGGCCAGCTCATTCATCTTTATGTAGAGTTCATTCCTGAAGAAGACCCTTATGGCGGCCTTCAGGTAATCTATCTTAAGGCCCATCAACCTGAGGGACACGGCTGAGGCAATGAGGTTCCTAGCCCTGTCGGCCACGGATAAAGGTACCTTAACCTCATCAGCAACCTCCCTAATTATCTTATCGTACTCAACAGGTATTGCCCTAGCCCCCCTGTTGACGGCGTATGAGATTGCGTCTTTAACCGTTAACCCATAGCCATTAGACTTCAGGAATTCGGCAACCTTATCGGCAACCTCAGGCTCTATGCTTTGGACGCTGCTCAGCTTAACATCTTCAAGGGCCTTATCGTATATTATGAAGTCTTTAACCTCCCTGAAGTGTTGGAAGACGGACTCTGCGTCAAATGTCGCAAGTATGTTCACCTCATCCATTAGGCTATGGACCTTTGAGTCGCTGATCGTTAGGCTGAAGTAGCTGTGCCTACCTTTAATGTTCGAATGATACTCCCTGTTACCGAATATGTAGTAGCCTGCCCTGGCGACGGCGTTACCGAAGATGCTCGCTGAAGTATCTACACCACTGCCCTGGGCACCGCCTATCATCCAAGCTATCTTAACCATAACCTACCCACTGCTATATGTCTGGCCTCCATGTTTTTAAATCTTTCTAAGCTTATTCCCTTTACAATAATCGATAAAGGGGTATTTAAAGATATAGATATTCTCTACTTAAATCAACAAAACATATGGATAATTAGTAATTTTTAATATATTTGCGTAAAATGATCATCAATGGTCAATGGGCTACATCAGCCTTGGCATAGGTCATCAAGCTCAGGGCCGTCTGGGTTCATCACAGTTTAACCTACCGAAACCCCTTTAATAACGCTTCCCCCGCGCCTAAGCCTATTCACGTACATTAACAATACATCACCCCTACTGCATCTAGGTTTCCTAAACCTGGTTGAGGAACCTATTAAGTAGTCTAGGCCCCTGAAGTCGACCTTAACCTCGGGGTCCCTGCCTATTGAGGACGCCGCTATGGTTAACAGCCTTGCGCCGCCGACGTTAGCCCTCCTCTTAGCCTCACCAATCTGTGTTGTGCATTCTGAGAGTGCTAGGGCCTCCATGTTCACGTCCTTCGCCATGCCTAGGCCCTGCATATGGCTCCTTAAGGCCAGGTACATGTAGTAGACTAGGTCGTTGTCCATGGGCGCCGTCGACGAGTCCAGGACCACGTATACATCTGCGTCTATGCCCTTAACCAAACCCTCCCTAACGTCGGCTGGCGGATCAACCACAGTGACTATTAATACGTGTAGTTCCCCAATGTCGCTCACGTATCTGAATATGGGGAGCTTCACGTCAACCCCCATGTATGTAGGATAGTATTAATACGGTATCTCCGTCATTGAGCCTGGTTGATAATGAGTCGAGGAGCCTTACGTCCACGTCATTAACGGCTATGTATATTCCAGGGGCTATTGATTTACCTCTAAGGATCCTTTCAGCCAACTTAGGCCTGCCAGACGTTAAGGTGGTGAGGAGGTCCCTTAGGGTTGATCCACACGGGACCTTAACAGTAACTTCACTTGAACCAGCCAGTGAGACTAATACGCCGGCAAACCTAACCCTAACGGTGCACCCACCCCCCTCCACATCGGCGCTACATAGCCTTTTTATAAATATTTCTGGAGTTGAAAGCTTTAAGTATAGCTTAGCTTAATGGTTTATAAAGCTTAAATAATACCCCTTAATGTGAAAGATAAGCCACATAGCGGCAATAAGGCCCTGTTTAAACTGGGCGACAGCGGCCTTGGCCTCGTGGTGTATAGGAATGGTAGGGGTTTGATAATCGGCAGTAGGATAGTTGTACTAGATGGCCAGGATAATGTGCCTGAATACAGTTGGTTAAGCCCTGAGGAAACGGTTAGGCAGATAGTGATACCGGACAACATCGTTGGGCTAGCCATGTTGGCCATGTTGGCTATACCGAGGGGTTATGTAGCATCCTACAGCCAGATAGCGGAGGTCCTTAAAACAACGCCAAGGCATGCAGGCCTACTGGCGTCTAAAAATAAGCTGCCCGTAATAGTGCCATGCCACAGGGTTGTTAGGAGCGATGGATATGTTGGTGGGTATAGTGCGGCCAGGTTGAGTGGGGTTAGGGTTAAGGAGTCTTTACTCGCGCTCGAGGGGGTTGATGTTGATGATGGTAAGGTCTCCAGGAGGTTCTTCGTAGACACAGAGGATATGAGGAGGGAGTTCTATAAGCTATACCACCTCTACTACAGGTACCGCATCAGTGAGGATGGGCATGGGTTAGCTTAACTAGGGCCACCTCATCACCCTCAACTAAGCCGAGCTCCTCCGCCAAATTGCCCTGGTTTATGGACAGCTCCAGGAAGCCCATGCTGTTGAATAGCAGCGCCAGCTCCCCCCTGTTGACGTATCCGTATGATTTAACGACCCTAACCCTATAGGCCCTGCCCTTAACCCTAACCTCAACCTCATCACCGTAGTTAACGAAGCCGTCTACATTCCTAACCCCCGTATACGCATTGCCGAACTTATCAATGTAGACGACCTCCGTCTCCGCAACATTGCCCACAATCCTTGGCCTGGGTAGTTGAAGCTTTACGTAGTCTTCAACGACGGGCCCATAATCCTCAAACGGTATTAGCCCAATGCTTGCGGCCGCCGGCGCGAATATGTCCCTGCCGTGGAATGTTTGAGAAACCTCACCAAGCATCACCCTGGGGTTCCTAATCTCCCTAACCTCAACAATCCCGTCGTCGAGGGCTGCCATTGTTAAAACCCCGTTGTCAGGCCCTATGAAGTAGTAGTTCCTGCCCCTAATGGCTATAGCCCTCCTGGCAGTCCCAACGCCGGGGTCGACGACGGCCACGAAGATTGAGCCCCTTGGGAAGTACCTATACGTAGCCCACAGTATGAAGGCCCCCCTCCTAACGTTGAATGAAGGCACATCGTGGCTTATGTCAACTATAACTGAGGAGGGGTCTATGGACAATATGACCCCCTTCATAGAGGCCACAAAATAGTCCCTGGTGCCGAAGTCCGTCAATAGGCCGATGACCTTGGCCACATGAACAATTTATGAGCGCCCATTTAAACCTTATCCATGTAGGG
>CAYFHR010000095.1:0-4666 GCA_964343155.1 uncultured Thermoproteaceae archaeon
AATGCCGTTAAGCATGGCTAAGGAGTACATATATACAGATAAGGCCCCTAGGCCAATAGGCCCATATTCACAGGCAGTCAAGGTTGGCAACATGATTTTTGTAAGTGGCCAAATACCCATAGACCCATCCACAGGAAATATCGTTGGGGGAGGCATTGTTGAGCAGACTGAGAGGGTTCTCGAGAACATTAAGGCGATACTTGAGGCTGGTGGATTCACTTTAAACGACGTGGTGTATGTCCTAGTCTTCTTAAGGGACTTGAGGTTATTTGACGAATTTAACAAGGTGTATTCTAAATATTTCAGTGAAAATAAGCCTGCCAGGACTACGGTTGAGGTGAGTAATCTGCCTAGGGGTGCCTTAGTTGAGATAACCGTTATAGCGTCTAGGTAGGTGGAAGTTTTTAAAGGTGAAGCCGGCATTCGGCATATGGTGGGTAAATCGCCAGTGCCGCTGCTGGCTGATGGGAAGAGGGTTGATGGGAGGCTTCCAGAGGAGCATAGGCCTGTTAGAATGCAGGTTGGTGTACTGCCGAACGCCAATGGAAGCGCACTGGTGGCTTACGGTAATACTGTTGTCCTAGCAGCCGTCTACGGCCCTAGGGAACCCATACCGAGGTATGTGACATACCCCGATAGGGCTATCGTCAGGGTTAGGTACCACATGGCCCCATTCAGCACAGATGAGCGTAAGAACCCTGCACCAACGAGGAGGGAGATTGAGATCAGTAAGGTTGTTAAGGAGGCCCTCGAGGCCGTAATATTCACTGAGCAGTATCCTAAGTCTGCAATAGACATATTTCTAGAGGTCCTCCAGGCAGATGGAAGCACAAGGGTAACATCAATAACTGCGGCCTCCCTAGCCCTGGCTGACGCAGGGATACCTATGAGGGATCTTGTGGTTGGGGTTTCGATAGGGAAGGTGGGCGACACCATTATAGTTGATTTAAATAAGCTTGAGGACAATTACGGGGATGGAGATATGCCTATAGCAATAGCCTACAAGAAGGGTTGGGTGCTTTTAATGCAGCTTGACGGCGTCTGGAGGCCTGATGAGGTTAAGAAGGGCTTAGAGCTGGCGTTTAAGGCTGCGGACAACATATATAGGCAGATGAGGAGCGTGCTTAAGGGTAGGTATAGCGAGGAGGTGGTTCAATGAGCTACCCATTTGAGGTAATTCCATCGTTAAGGAAGGAAACGTTGATGAAG
This sequence comes from uncultured Thermoproteaceae archaeon, assembly GCA_964343155.1. Lineage (GTDB taxonomy): Archaea > Thermoproteota > Thermoprotei > Thermoproteales > Thermocladiaceae > Caldivirga. Next base: position 1,210 of record CAYFHR010000095.1, read on the forward strand.
CTTGTTGGCTCTGGGAAGAGGGCTGATGGTAGGGGGCTTTTGGAGTTTAGGAAGCTGGACATAAAGGTGAATGTCGTTAAAACGGCTGATGGAAGCGCCCTGGTTAGCCTAGGCAATACTAAGGTTATTGCCGGCGTGAAATTTGAGTTAGGTAAACCCTTCGAGGACACGCCCAATGAGGGAAACCTGATAGTTAACCTAGAAACACCGCCACTAGCCGCCCCTACATTTGAGCCAGGCCCACCTGATGAAAACGCCATAGAGATTGCCAGGATTATAGACAGGGCTATTAGGCATAGCGGGTTTGTGCCATTTAAGGACCTCGTGATAATACCAGGTAAGACCGTCTACACCATGTGGGTTGACATATATGTGCTCAACCATGATGGAAACCTGATAGACTCATCGATGATAGCTGCGGCAGCAGCAATAGCATCGGCCCAACTGCCCAGGGCTATTATTGAGGGTGAGGCCGTTAAGCTTGATAAGGCAAATAGGGTTCAGCTTAACGTAAACCCACAGTACATGCCCCTAACCGTGACCTACTATAAGGTTGATAGGTACATAATCGTGGACCCCACCGTTGAGGAGGAGGCTATGAGTGATGGGAGGTTCACGGTATCGTCGGATGGCGAGAAGATTACAGCGCTTCAGAAGGGGTTCGGCTACTTCACGGTTGATGAAGTACACGCAATGATTGATAATACGCCTAGGCTTGTTAATGAACTGAAGCTTAAGGTACTTGAGGCTTTAAAGAGCCAGGGTCAGGAATTAACACTTTAAATTACTACTGTTTTTGGCCTAAAACAGAGTCAAAAGACAATATTACCATGTCCGCAGGGACCTTAGCAACATTACCTATCCTAGTCATTATAACGACCTTAACGCCCTTAGCAGATGCCGCATCTATAATCCTCTGGGTTCCAACACCGTCAAACACTACTGCGTAGGCCTCCTGGATCTGCTGGAGTGTGTCGTAAAGGTCCCTTACAGGGACCCTCTTTAAGGCATTCCAGTCCTTATCATATATAATGGCCTCCAACGTCCCCTGAAGCTTATTTATCTCGTCAATTACGTTTGACGGTATTTTAAGTTGAGGTACCTGAAGCTGAACAACCTGGGGCTGCTGCACCTGTTGAGGTGCCTGGGGCTGCGCCTGCGTTTGCTGAACCTGCTGGGTGGGCTGTTGAGGCATCTGCTGAACCACCTGCTGTGCCTCAGCCTTCTTAGCCTCCTCAATGGCCTGCCTCTCCCTCTTACCTAGCTGGCTTAGATACTCCTCAACAGGCACCTTATTCCTCAGGGCCTTCGCAATCTCCTTAGCAGTCAACTGCTCAACCTCCTTACCTGGGGGTGCCCTCGCTATGTAATCTATGTCTGCTGCCTTCAAAAGCTCTGTTAAAACCATGTCGCCTCCCCTATCCCCATCTACGAAGGCTATCGTGGTTTTCTTACGGCTCAGCTCAACGATTGTTTTTGGAATGCCGCTGCTAGCCCCCTCTATTGCTATTACGTTATTGTACCCGTGCTTAACCAGGTTAACTACATCAGCCCTACCCTCAACTATAATTACCGTATCGGACGTATCTACCTCAGGCCCTGCAGGCAGCTTATCTTCACCGTAGAGTATTACTTCACCCTGCTTAACATCCTCAATGAACTTGTTCAAAATCTCCTTGGTGTCTGGCAGCGTTTCACGCCTTATGTAGTTTAGGAGCTCCTTAGCCCTCTCAAGTATTGCCTTACGCTTCTCAGCCCTAAGATCCCTAATGCCGACTACCTGGAACTTCGCATTATATGGGCCAACCCTCTCGACGGTTTCAAGCATTGCGGCTATTAGGGCTGTTTCATAGTGGTTCAGGTTTGACGGTACGTAAACCTTACCCACAGTCCTATCGCCCTTATGCTCAAGCTCAACATCAATCCTACCTATCCTACTCGTGTTTTGAAGCTCCCTAAGATCCATGTCTGGGCCCAGTAGGCCTTCCGTTTGGCTGAAGAGGGCCCCTATTATGTCGGGCTTATCCACCGTCCCCTGAACCTCGAAGCTGAGTTCTATCAGGTACTTCGCCGCTATTGTCAATGCCCCCATAAATGCCACCAGTAATGCGCCTAGTCTGCGAGGCTTATTAACGTTTCTAGGACATGCTGCGAGGCATCAATATGTGGAGGATAGAGGGGAGCAAAGGGGACCCCCCACCCTTCATAGGCCTGGGGTACGCCCAGGGCTCTGGGGGAGTATTAGGGTGTGCTTATCTGACCTAATAAACCCTCCTCCATGAAAGTTATTTAAAGCTAGGCCACTGGCCGTTCTAGTGATTAGGCGCGTTGGTGCTGAGTGGTGATGATAGATGAGCGGAATGATCCTACGAGAATTTGCTTAAAACCCTCAAAACACCCTTCTCGGTAAGGTAAACTAAACCACCCGTATAAGTTAAGTAGCCTAGGCTACTTAGCTCATTTAAGAATCTGTCAAGTGCGCTTGGTTCGAAGCCGAGCTTCTTAGCAAGGTCCTCAATCTTAATAGCCCTACCCCTACCTACGGCCGAGCTCATGAACAATACCATAAGTATCCTCTCCTCAGGCCCACCCTCCATATGTTAACAGTGGGCCCACCTATTTAAACGCAGTGCCTATACCCAGCCCCATGCATATTTACCCAATGGCGAGGGCTAATGTTTAAAAGCCGATATTACCTCAATCACCGATATGGCCACCCCCCACGAGGAGCATAGGAGGCTTGGGCCTAGGCAGGTTAACTTCGCAATAATTACAGTATCGACATCTAGGCATAGGCTCCAGACTGAGGGTAAGCCATATACCGATGAATCTGGGGACTTGGCGTCATCAATAATTAAAGGCGCGGGGCATAATGTTGCCTTAAGGCTTGTGGTTGGGGATGATGAGTCGATGATTAGGAGGGCCCTAGACAGCCTAATACATAGGCCGGACGTAGACGTCATAGTTACTATAGGGGGTACAGGGCTTGCTAAGACTGATGTAACTATAGAGGCTGTTAGGTCTATCCTGGAGAAGGAGATTGAGGGCTTCGGCGAATTGTTTAGATACGTAAGCTACAGCAGGGTTGGGGCAGGTGCAATATTGTCTAGGGCGACTGCAGGTATAGCCAATGGCAAATTAATCATTGCGCTACCTGGATCACCAGACGGCGTAAGGACGGGGCTTGAATTAATAATGGGTGAAATACCCCACATATTATATGTCGCAAGGGGCTAAAGCTAATGCAGGCCCTAAATGATGAAGACTACCGATTATGAATGGTGATTGGGGTGGATCGGGCTGATTAAGGCACATAGATGAGATTAACGATACTTAGCCCACATCCTGGAGCCCCGGCCGGGATTTGAACCCGGGACCTCCCGCTCTCTGTGGCGCCCGGCCGCCATACAAGGCGGGCGCTCCGCCGGGCTGAGCTACCGGGGCTTACGTGTTGCCT
>CAYFHR010000096.1:0-4666 GCA_964343155.1 uncultured Thermoproteaceae archaeon
GCATTTGCGGCGAGTAGGAAGTCGTAGTAGTCGAGCATAGTCCCTAACCCTGCTGCAGCCACAGTCAGCTTAACGACCCTTGACGCCTTAACCACCTGCATAATGCCCAGGCCTAGGGCGAATTCTTTAGTACATGTGTGTAAAACTGGTTTTGCTAAACACCTCACCCACTTGGGTTAGGTGCAGATCCTGCACATGCAGCACTATTAGGTATTACCCGGAGGCTGCATTGGCTAACCTTTTAAAATAAAACCGGGGAGAGGTAGGTATGCCTAGGAAGCAGACTGAGAAGGTTCTTGAACGTAAGAAGGAGCTGCTTGAACTTATTAAGAAGAGTGGTGAGATAACGACAAACGACCTGGTTAAGCTAACTGGCCTTAGCCATAGCCAAGTGTTCTACGTCCTCAGGCTTCTGCAGAAGGATGGTTTGGTTAAGGAGATTAAGAGGGGTAAGTTAGCCTACTGGCGCGTGGTGGAGCAGGGTGAGGGTGGTCAACAGGTTTAAAAGCCCTAACATCTATTGGAATAGCTTAATCATCCTCTTATACTTCAGGTAGTGTGAGTAGTCTAGGTAGATTTTGTCTTCAAGCATTTCTGAAACAGTCCTGGCGAGTTTAACGCGTTGAGGTAATGCGTCGGTGGTCTCTATCAGGAATGCGTTCGACCCAGCGCCGCTACCGAAGGTTACAAGCAGTATCCTGGCCCCTGGCTTAGCCTCCTCAAGGACCTTAGCCAACCCTATCAACGCGGACGCATTGTACGTATTCCCTATTAGGTCAACAACTATGCCTGGCCTAACCTTCTCCAACGGGAACCCCAACATTTGGGCAACCCTAACTGGGAATCTTGCATTGGGTTGGTGGAATATTGCGTAGTCGAAGTCGTTGGGCTTAAGGCCATAGGCCTCCATCAACCCCTTAGCAGCCCCTATAATATGCCTGAAGTATGCTGGCTCGCCTGTGAACCCCTCACCGTGGACTGGGTATGGTGCACCATCCCTCCTCCAGAAGTCGGGCGTATCAGATGCATACGGGTATATTGCCTTAATTTCGGCGGCTAAGTTATCTGAACCAAGCACATAGGCGGCTGCGCCCGTACCCACAGTATACTCCAAGTGCTCCCCTGGCTCGCCCTGTGATGAGTCAGACCCTATTGCTAAGCCATACTTTATCTGGCCAGCCTTTATTAAGGCTAGGGCGCTTATAATGGCGTCTGAACCGGCCTTACAGGCGAATTCCATGTCGACTGAGTATACCTGCCTCCTTAGCCCCAATGCATCTATCAGTATTGAGGATATTGGCTTAACGGCATATGGCTTAGACTCAGTACCCACGAAAACTGCCCCAATCTCACTGGGCTTAACGCCGGCCCTAACTAGGGCTGACCTGGCGGCCTCAACAGACATTGTGACGGGGTCCTCGTCAATGTAGCTGACCGCCTTCTCCTCAACGAGGTACATGTCCCTAATCCTCAACGCATCATCACCCCACGACTCGGCGATCTCCCTAGTCTTAATCCTATACCTAGGTATATACACTCCCCAGCCGACTATACCCAGCCTAACGCTCATACACACCCCCTCACAGGCCTAAACTTAAAGCCGTAGTATATTATTCCATGTGAACCATCCTCCTTAATCCTCCTGAAGACAACCTCCACATCAGCCCCCTCGCCTAGCTTGTCCAGGTTTTGGCAATCTACAAGTTGCCCAAGGACCCTAACCCCACCGAGGTCGACAACCGCAATTACTAGGGGCCTCTGCTTCTCGAAGTCCGAGGTCACGCTCCTCAACACGGTGTATTCGACTATTTTGCCAACCCTGGGTAGTTCAACCTCCTCAAACTCCCTTGAACCACAGTCGCATACGGCCCTTGGTGGGAAGTATAGCTTACCGCACTTAACGCACCTGTACGCCACAAGCCTGTAGTATTGGGGTATTCTACGCCAGTACTTGGGTATTGAGAGGGCTTGGTCAACCATCTAGCTCACCCTCTTCAATAGGAGTATTATGCTTTCCTCATCTATACCAACCATGTCCTGCACAATGCCGTTGACTGCGTTTAAGCCGTCGAATGGCTTATCACCCCTCAACTGCATTACGACGCCAGCCAGTTGATATATCCCTGAGGCGCCCATTGTGTTTCCAACAGCCTTAAGCCCACCATCTAGGTTAACCATGAACCTACCCCCCTGGTCGAAGGCGCCCTCTGCAAGCCTCCTAAGGGCCTCACCCCTACCACAGAGCCCCATCGCCTCCAGTGCAAGGACTCCTAGGATGCTGTATGTGTCGTGCACGCTCACAACCGTTGCACCATCTATGTTTTTCAAAAGCCCCTCGGAGGCCTTGGCCACCGAATACAGTTGCGTGTAGTCATCCCTTGAGGCGAAGTAGGGTGCTGATGATGAGTAGCTGTACCCAATAAGTTTAACTGAGGCATCGCTTTTATTGGGGCTTGAACATATCAACGCAGCCGCGGCCCCATCCACAAATGGAGCCACGTCGTATAGCCTAAGCGGATCCGCCACAAGCTCCGAGTCTAGGACATCCTTAAGCTTAGCAGGCCTCTTAAAGTATGCATACGTGTTTTTAGCCCCCCTCTCATGCATTTTTATGGGCCATATTGCCAAATCCTCATACTTATATTCGTACCTCTTCAAATACTGCTTAGCCATAATGGCGGCTAACGCTGCCGGCGTCGCCCCGAAGAAGGCTTCGTAGTCTGAGTCCAGGACCAGTGAGAAGTATTTATTCTGCTTAAGTGAAATAACCTCATGTGGCTTATCGACGCCGACGACCAGTACACATCCCTCACCCATGACCGCCAGGTGGTTTAAGGCTGCCATTACTGCGAAGCCCCCTGAACCATCGCCATTCTCTATCCTAAGGGTTGGAATATTCCTCATGTTTAGGTAGTCCCTCAAAACGTTGCCTATAGCCAACTGTTCACCGGTCAATTCAGATAACGCGGATGCAACATATATCGCCTTAATGTCTGGGTTCCCTGAGGAGTCGAGTATCTTCAGGACAGCGTCTGCGAACAATTCCCTATACCCCTTCTCGTAATACCTACCTGGCGGTATCACGCTAACGGCGTTTATGTAGCCTACTGCCGTAATTGGCATCGACTCTCCCGGGCAGTGGGCTTAATAAGTATTAACATTTTTATTAGGAAGGCGGCGTAGGCACCCTATATGGCTTAGTCCCCTTCCAAAACTCCTCCTCTTCCTCCTCAGGTAGGTCGTATTCAACAGGGTCCCTGACCCCATTAACCTTAAACGCAATCCTCCTCATGTAGCATGGTCCACATCTGCCGCAGTGCTTAGGACCCTTATCGTAGCAGCTCCAGGTCAAATGCAGTGGTGCGCCGACCTTTAAGCCTAGTTTAACTATCTCATGCTTCATCAAGTTGCCCACAGGCATTATCAATTCAACGTGCCTATTTGGCCCAACTGCATATGGAAGCGCCTGGTTGAGGAGCCTTATGAACTCCATTTCATTATCCGGATACGCCCCAGCCTCCTCTAGATTTATGCCTGTTGCAACGTAGTCATACCCCATCGCCTCGGCTATGGCCACTGCTAGCGCTATGAATATCAGGTTCCTAGCCGGCACCCACTCGTGGGCGAATTCGGCGCCGTTAATGCCGCCCCTAACCCTGTTTATTTCACCATCACCGAGGAGCGGCGAGTGCCTGACAATTTTGAAGAAGTCCATGTTGACCTCTATTAAGGGTACCTTGAGGAATTTGGAAATCTCCCTAATAGCCCTATCCTCAGGGCCCTCGGCCACATGGCCGTAGTTGAAGTGGAGTAGTGTTACGTCATAGCCCTGTTTAATTAGGCTTGTGGCGGCTGTTGTTGAGTCTAGGCCACCACTGGCCACAACTAGGGCCTTCCTACGCCTATTAGGCTCCTCGTCAAATAGGCTTAACCTGCGCCAGCCACCATCTGTTGAAACCTCAACAACACTATATGGCTCAATCCTTTTAACAACATTAGCCTCCCAGGGTGGTTTATTGGGATCCTCAAGGTATGTGTCTAGGCTTGAGAAGAAGAGGGCGTTGAGCCCCCTATCCCACATTACGTAGAGTGGCTTGAAGTTAGTCGCTAGCCAAAGCTTACCTGGAGTCCTCCTGTCAATTATGGCTAATGCGAATGAGCCAACAACCTCCTTAGCCAGTATTTTCCTCAAACCCTCAAGGGTCCCATCCCAAATCTTCTCGAGGAGGGGCGGCAGTATTGATGAATCAACAATGCTGGGCTTCTTCAAGCCGTATTTAGCCTCGATGGCGTAGTCATTGGCGATAACCCCATTGTGCGTGGCTGCAATGTAGCTTCCTACGAATGGCTGTATGTCCTCAGGCCCCTTCTCCTTAACGTACTCGGTTGTTGGTTCAGCCCTATTGTTGGCTATAGCCGCTATGATGGGTGAGTCGAAGATCCTAAGAACCTTTGGTAAACCCTCACTAGCCCTACCTACGGCCTTAACCATGCCGAAGGTTCCATCCTCCCTAAGCCACACAATACCCCAACTATCCCTACCCCTCTCCTCAGCCTTAATGATAATGGACCTCAACTTATCCTCAATAGCCCTAAGCCTATCCTCATCAGGGCGCCCAAACACTAATACGCCGCTTATCGAGCACATTGGGTGCAGGTGATGCTT
>CAYFHR010000097.1:0-4625 GCA_964343155.1 uncultured Thermoproteaceae archaeon
TGGTGGGCCCGGGGGGATTTGAACCCCCGACCTACGGGTCTGGAGCCCGCCGCTCTGCCTTGCTGAGCTACGGGCCCTATATTTAGGGTCTTTGGGGTCTTTTAATGCTTTTCTCCAAGGCTACTGCACCTCACCCACCTACCCTCCCCCTCGCTTAACTCAACCTCAAGGGCGCCTTCATTGATCCTCCTCCTTATTTCGCCCAGGATCTCGAGGCATATTGCCTCGGCTGTAGCGTACTTGGCCTTTATTGGCTTTAGCAATACTTTGAAAGGCCCCTCAATCCTCACCCTCCCTAAATCGGCCTCAGGTATTATCAACCTATACTCCCACCCGCTCAACACCTCCTCTGCAATTTTCCTGAACTCCTCGAAGTCTATTAAATAGCCCTTATCGGCACTATACTCAGCATCTAGGCTGACGACGACTTTGAATGTGTGTCCGTGGAGGTAGTTGTATTTTTCGTCGAAGGCTGTGTAGTGGCATGCGTTGAATGTGAATGGCCCAACCGTTATCTTCACTAAGCCTATCACCTGGCTGAGGCGGCAATCCTCTCAACCTCATCCCTCCTCCTGAGGGCGTAGCTTGATGGGTCGGCCCTGGCCGCGGCCATTATTTCATTTGCTAGGCACTCCTCTATTGGCCTTGGGTTGTTGAATGAACATGCCCTAGCCCCCTCTGCAATCCACCTTATTGCTAAGTCAAGCCTCCTCTGGGGGCTTACATCAACCGACACTGGGTAGGCTATACCGCCGTATATTACCCTAGTTATCTCCTCCCTAGGCGCAACATTAACTATTGCATCTATCAGCACCTGGACGGGGTTCCTGCCGGTGGCCAGGTATATTATGTCGAAGGCCCTCTTAACAATACCATATGCCTTAGCCTTCTTTCCAGCATTCCTACCAGGCCTCATTAACTGGTTGATTAGCCTCTCAACAATAGGTATCATTGCCTTGCCAAACCTCCTGCTCTGATACCTACCCTCACTGTGGGGTAGTAGGACTGGTTTAAGGCAAATATACCTCCTAAGCCCAGGGTCAGGTACAACGACGTCGTCTAGAGGCCATTTGCCGAATAGGAGTATTGGCTTACCGTCAAGGGTCCTAATGTTCCTAGGGCACTCCTCGATAATCTGAACGCCGGGTGCAACCTCCTCAATTCTAGTAGTCTTAGGTAGCTGTTGAGCCACAGGCGCACATGCTTTGGGGGTTTTAAAACTTAACACCTAAATCATGAAATTAAACTATTAAACAGTATGCTTAAAATAAGGTTGGAAGGGTTAGGTTTATAAGATGGGCCTAAGCAACAGTGCGTGGCCAGGTTGAGGCTACTGCTTGTATCAGACCTACACGGCTCAGATGTCGTGTTTAGGAAGCTTTCAAACGCATTAAAGGTATATAAGGTTGATGCAGTAGTGCTGGCCGGGGATCTTTCAGGTAAGGCTCTGGCACCAGTGGTCAGGTTGAGGAACGGTAAGTTTAAGATACCTTACCTAGACGGTAAGCGTGAATTCACAGAGGATGAGGCTAGGGCTAAGGTTAAGGAGCTTAGGGATATGGGCATACACGTAGCCTACGTTGACGAGGATGAGTATGGGAGGATGATTAGCGATAAGGCGTATACCGAGGGGGTATTCCTTAAGGTCCTTCAGGAGGATGTAGGCAGGATGCTCAACATGATTGATGAACGTTATAGGCAGTATGGCGTCAAGCTATATGTAATACCCGGCAACGATGACCCACAACCCATCGCAGACCTGATCAACAAGGGGGGTTGGTCCAACATAGTCCCATCTGATGAAAAGGCCGTCGACATCGGCGGCTATCAACTGGTGGGCTTCGGCTATTCAAACCCGACGCCGTGGAACACCCCAAGGGAGTTGAGTGAGGATGAGATATATAGGAGGGTTTCGAGGATTTTAAATGGGCTTAACCCAGCCAAGACAATACTGATGATACATGCGCCGCCATTCAATACGCTCATAGATCAGGCGCCGCAGTTGACGAAGGACCTTAAACCCATCGTTAGGGGTGGCGAAGTTTTAATGACCCATGTTGGCAGTTCAGCAGTTAGGAGGATTATTGAGGAGTTTAGGCCCATAATGGGCCTACATGGGCATATACATGAGTCGGGGGGCGTGGACTACATTAAGGCTGATGGGAAGGTTAAAATACCTGTATTTAACGCGGGGAGCGAGTACCAATACGGCATCCTCAGGGGCATTTTAATAAGTGTGGATGGGGGTAAGGTAACCTACCTACCGGTCAGGGGTTAGCCTGCCTAACCGAGTCGGGGTCCTTCAACCCATGGCCGGTCAATATCAATACTGTGGATTCACCCCTATCTAAAACCCCCTCTCTAATCAGCTTGAGGTACGCAGCATATGTTGATGCGCTGGCTGGCTCTACGAAGACGCCCCTCCTGGCCAACATGTCCCTCGCCCTCAATATCTCTTCATCGCTGACGACGGTTAACAATCCCCTAGACTCCCTGACGGCCTTAAGGGCCTTAACCCAGTTCACAGGCCTACCAATCCTTATGGCTGAGGCCACCGTGGTTGGTTTGTCAACTACCTGGAGTTCATCAGCACCCCTCCTCCACGTTTCGTAGAGGGGCGCTGCGCCCAAGGCCTGGACGCCAATCATCCTTGGGATATGGTCTATTAAGCCCAGTTCAAGTAGTTCATTGAAGCCCTTCCATATTGCGTATATGTTACCTGCATTACCGACGGGAACCACGACGTTGTCTGGTACGCCGAACTCCTCTACGATTTCGAAGGCTATGGACTTCTGGCCCTCAAGCCTCCACACGTTAACTGAGTTAAGCGAGTACGCTAGGCCCTGCCTAAACATTTTCAATGCCTCGTCTAGCGCATTGTCGAAGAACCCCTCAACCTCAACAATCTGCGCCCCATGCACTATCGACTGTATCAACTTGCCCCTAGCCACCTTACCCCTAGGCAGCATAACCATAGTCCTCAACCCAGCCCTAGCCCCATATGCCGATGCCGAGGCCGCGGTATTTCCGGTTGAGGCCACTACAACGGTTTCGGCGCCCATTGACTTGGCTAAACTTACGCCAACCGCCATTCCCCTATCCTTAAATGAGCCTGTTGGGTTAAGGCCCTCAAACTTCCCGTAAACACCCCTACCTAGCCTTATCAGCGGCGTACCCCCCTCACTTAACGTAACCTTAACGGCCGGGTTAGGTAGCAGGGGTACATATGACCAAACCCCCCTAGACCTCCTATACCTCAGCCTAAGTTCCTTAGGTAGTTCTACAATGACAGCCTCCATCAATGTGCCACACCTCGGGCACGTGAAGGCGGTTGGCGATGGTTCAGCCTCGTAGCCGCACCTGGGGCATTTGAATACGTATTTACCTAGCCCTAGCCTGTTTCCTCCACCTAACCACCTAAACCTATAGCCTCTATAGACTTTATAAGCATTATCTTCAAGTTTTTAACAGGGAGATAGGTGTTTAAAGGGATGTGTATCTTAGGCTGTGTCGCTCATATTGGTGAGGGCTGAGAAGGAGATTGAGAGGTTAAGCAATAGCATCTATACCTGCCCAAGCTGTGGGGGTAGGCTTACCGTTAAGGTTGAGGGCGTTAGGGAAAGTAGCCTATATTACGTTGTTGAAAGGGGGCTTACATGCAGCAGGTGCGGCCTTAAGATTAGGCAGATGTTCTACCTGCCCAGGGTGAATACGCCCCTTAACATTAGGTAAAGCCCCACTGAAACTATCAGGGCGGCAAATATTGTCAACACCCTTAACACTACTAGGAAGGCGCTAGCCTCCTCAAATGAACATGCGGCTATTCCTGGGCTAACCGCCCTCACTGATAGTGAACTTTGGTTAGCCTGCCTTATTGATAAGTTGGGCGACGCACACAGCGGTGCTAAACCCCCACTGTAAGTAATGTTGACGACCCCCTCCTCAACCTTCAATACCAATATATACGCCACCCCCGGCGGCGCATATGGATATGATGTGTACGATATGTTGCATAGGGTTGTGTTGGTTTTAGTTAAGTTGACGCCGTGAAAGCCCCAGACATCTATAGTCAGCATTTTAGAGTAGTTATATGAAATAGTCACGTTGCCTGACGGGCCTATTAAGGTAATTACACATAGGGCATGGGCCACGTGTATCAACGCTAAGGCTAGGGCCATGGCGATTAAGGCCAGTGTGGCTAGCCTCATGGTTCAGGAATCTTAACATCCGAGGTTATTAAATTTTCCTGCCTGAGCCTAATCAGGAACTTATACATGTGGAGCCTAATAACCTTCGAGCCGCAGTCCCTGCAGTAGGGCTTACCATTTATGATTAGGTCAACGCTACTACTCCCACAGACAACGCAAGTCAACTTAACGGGCCCGCCCACAGAGGTTTATTGGGCCTAGGCTTATAAGTGGGAGCCCATGTTGAGGGCATTGAATATGCCTTAGTTATATTTAAATAACGCAGCAGTTAAGGCTACTGATGAGCCTTAGGCAGGCCATTAAAGACGTTATTATATGGATTATTGCACTGGCGCTACTGCTAATAGTTATAGCCTTCGCATACCTAGGCTATAGGGGTGGTTACCCACGTAGATATGCCTATGAGGCCTTTGGGGT
>CAYFHR010000098.1:0-4582 GCA_964343155.1 uncultured Thermoproteaceae archaeon
CCCGCCATAGCCCTACCGCCTTCACGCCTAAGGATTTCTAAAACCTCATCAACCGTAGCCTCCCTTATGGGTTTAGCACTAGGATTCCTCCTGGGGTCGTCTGTATATAGTGCGTCTATGTTTGAGCAATTGACGACGGTGTCTATGCCTAGGTATTCGGCCGCCAATACCGCAACCATGGTTGTTGACTGGCCTGGTTGGAGGCCACCCATGACAACTACGTTTGATGATGAATACGCCTCACCCAACTCCCTCAAACTCTCAGGCACCCCCAGGTACACGTCGCTTCTAAACCTACGCATCGTATAAGCTAGGATTAGTGCATTAATCCTGCTAACCATTATACCTACCGTATCTGCCAAAGATTCATTACCCGTTAAGGCCCTGGCAGCTTCAATATACCTCCTCGCAAAATCGCCCCCACCGGCAACCACAACAACCTTACCCTTAAACCCAGATATGGCCTGCGCATACCTCCTGACCAGTTCAACATCGTTGAAGACCCTCCCGGTCAACTTTATGACAAGGCTCATTGGTTAATGTGGATTAATAAGCTTATAAGCATTTCAACGTGTCTTTACAAAAATTCAATGTACAGCCGGTCAAATGGTCCATAGGCTCCACGTTGAATAACCCGCTATAGGGTTATTTTAATGTTGAAAAGAGGTTAACTAGCCACATTAGGCAACCATATATTAACATTATTTACCTAATAAAGTCATGTCATGGGCATATGGTTAAAAGAGAATTAATCCACTTGAAAAGGGGGCGTTAAGCAAACCCCACCTTTAAATAAAAACGCACATTAGTTATTAAGAGGGCCTATGCCTAAGAAGGGCGGTAAGAAGACTGAGGAGAAGAAGGAGGAGGAGTCTAAGAAGAAGTAATGAAATACCAGCATTCACGCCTCAAATCCTTTAAAACACATTTCTACTTATTTTTCCTGCCTCCTCCATTTTCCCTACTTCCTAACCTTAGATTCTAAGTATTTGACAATGTGTATTGCGGGGTTTATCCCTGTGGCGGCCTTGAAACCCTGCCATGACATTGAGGGGTTAGTTTCAAGTATGTAGTATCCGTCGTTAGCCTCAGCTATGTCTACCCCGGCGTATTCAAGGCCCAATACCTCGCAGGCCTTCACGGCTAATTCGCCAAGCTCCATATCTGGTTTGACGGCTATTGGCTTGGCGCCCTGGGCCACATTACTCTTCCACCCATCGGCCTTCCTGAATATTGCGCCGACAACCTGCCCACCAACCACCACAACCCTGTAATCCCCCTCACCCCTCTTACTTAGGTACCTCTGGACGTATATTGGCTTGTTTAGGTTTACGAGGTAGCTGAATATGTGGAATGCCACGTCTGGGTCATTAACCCTGAAGACGCCATACCCCATAGAGCCCCTAACCTGCTTAACAACAGACTCGCCAAACCTCTTAACAGCCTCATAGCCTATGAACATGTTTTCGCTCGAGACTGTTTCAGGTACAGGTAGCCCAGCCCTGGACAGCTCCATCAATGCCGCTAGCTTATCGCTGGCTATGAGCCACCTCACGACCTCGTTTATGACGTAGCTCCCCGAATATTCAATAGCCCTGACAACCCACACCCTGTGGAGTAGCTGTTCGAAATCCCTGATAAGGCCTAGGTGCCTTAAAACCCCTGCATCAATCCTAACATCCTCAACAATCCCCCTACCAACCCTTTGAAAAACCCTGACACCCTTACCAACCTCGACCCCGGCCATATTTACAAACACCCTAACAACCCTATGGCCCAGGCTCCTCACGGCCTGCTCCAAATCCTCTATGTCCGGTAAATTGTACTCCACCTCATAGGGCCTTATGATGCCTATATCCACTTGTTAGCCAGGAGCCCTTCTTTTAAATCATTTATGCGACGTCAATTTTTTAAACAACAACATTAGTCACGCATTATGAGTATTGATGCGAAGGACGTGGAGTATGTTAAGGAGCAGTGGGATTCGCCAGCCGGCAGGTTAACCATATGGAATGTTTCGAAGTTCGTCGAGTTGGGGTATAGGGTTGATAAATTGCCTATAACGATCAGGATACTTTTAGAGAACCTCGTCAGGAACTTCGACGGTAAAGTAGTTAAGGTTGAGGATGTTGAAGCATTATTAAACTGGAGGCCGGGCGAGCAGTCAACCAAGGAGGTACCCTTCATACCAGCCCGCCTAGTCCTCCAGGACTTCACAGGGGTTCCCCTTGTAGCCGACTTAGCCGCTATGAGGGATGCAGTTGCTAAGCTCGGTAAAGACCCCTCAATAATCAACCCACTAATACCTGTAGACCTTATAATAGACCATTCGGTGCAGGTCGACTACTTCGGTACGTCAGATGCCATTAGGCTTAACATGAGCCTTGAATTTGAGAGGAATAGGGAGAGGTACATGTTCCTTAAGTGGGCTCAAAACGCCTTCAGGAACTTTAGAGTGGTCCCGCCCGGTAAAGGAATCATACACCAGGTCAATGTAGAGTACCTGGCCCAGGTAGTATTCCTAGATAGGGCTGGGGCTAGGGCATATCCAGACACTGTACTGGGTACGGATAGCCATACAACAATGGTGAGTGGTATAGGGGTCTTGGGGTGGGGTGTTGGGGGTATTGAGGCTGAGGCCGTTATGCTGGGCCAGCCGCACTACATAACGGTGCCTCAGGTGGTTGGGGTTAAGCTCGTTGGTGAACCTAGGGAGGGGGTGACTGCAACAGACATAGTCCTAACGCTCACAGAGTTCCTAAGGGGCAAAAATGTCGTGGGTAAGATCGTTGAGTTCTATGGGCCAGGCCTTAAGCACCTACCTGCCTGGGACAGGGCAACCATAGCCAACATGGCCCCTGAATACGGGGCAACCACAGGCTTCTTCCCCGTCGACGAATACACGTTAAGCTACCTTAGGTTGACGGGGAGGCCTGAGGAGCATGTAAGCCTAGTCGAGGGTTACCTTAAGAGGACAGGCCTATTCTACACCGATGACTATTCCCCAGACTTCAGCGAGAGCTACGTATTCGACCTCTCAACCGTGGAGCCTACGATAGCGGGCCCCAGGAACCCTGACGAGAGGATACCGCTGAGGTCCGCTAAGGAGGCCACGGGCAAGTACATTGATGATTATGTTAAGGCTAAGGGCGGTAGGAGGTCTATTATCGTTGAGGCTGCCCAGGGAAGCCTATATAGGCTTGAGGATGGGGCAGTCGTAATAGCGGCCATAACCAGCTGCACGAATACAAGCAACCCAACGCTACTCATTGGGGCTGGGTTATTGGCTAAGAAGGCTGTTGAGAGGGGTTTAAGGACCAGGCCATGGGTTAAGACCAGCCTAGCCCCAGGTTCAAGGGTTGTCACCAGGTATCTTGAAGAGGCTGGCCTATTACCATACCTCGAGGCCCTGGGCTTCCACGTAACTGGATATGGGTGTACGGTCTGCATAGGCAATACTGGTCCATTACCTGAACCTGTGGCTAAGGCGATTAGGGAGCAGGACATCTACACCGTCGCTGTTTTAAGCGGTAACAGGAACTATGAGGGGAGGATACATCCGCTGGTTAAGGCGGCCTACCTAGCATCACCAATACTTGTCGTAGCCTACGCATTGGCCGGCAGGATCGATATAGATTTTGAAAAGGAGCCCCTAGGCTACGACCCAAATGGTAGGCCAGTCTACCTTAAGGATATCTGGCCCAGTGGGGCTGAGATAAATGAGGCCATTAGGAGGTTTGTTAAACCGGATTTATTTAGGCAGAACTACTCAGATGTGTATAAGGGTGATGAATTCTGGGAGGGCTTGAAGGCGCCATCGGGTTCACTATATCAGTGGGACCCATCATCAACATACATCAGGAGGCCGCCATTCCTAGACAACGTTACGCCGGAGCCGCCGCCGTTGAAGGATATTAAGGGGGCTAGGATACTGCTACTGTTGGGCGACAAAATTACGACAGACCACATATCGCCGGCAGGCTCAATACCGCCAGACAGCCCTGCCGGAAGGTACCTACAAAGCCTTGGCGTCAAGGTCCAGGACTTCAACACGTATGGGGCTAGGAGGGGCAACCATGAGGTTATGGTTAGGGGTGGTTTCAGCAATCCAAGGCTCAGGAACTACATGGTTGATAGGGAGGGGGGCTTCACAATACATTGGCCCGATGGGAAGGTTGACGCAGTCTACGACGTGGCAATGAGGTATCAGGCAGAGGGAGTGCCTCTAGTGATCTTCGCAGGCAGGCAGTACGGCTCAGGCAGTAGTAGGGATTGGGCTGCTAAGGCAACGATGCTTCTTGGGGTTAAGGCCGTTGTAGCTGAAAGCTTCGAGAGGATCCATAGAAGCAACCTAGTCGACATGGGAGTATTGCCCATACAGCTCCCTGAGGGCACCTCATGGAGGAGCCTAGGTATTAAGGGTAACGAGGTGGTCGACATTTTAGGCATTGAGGAAGGCCTTAAACCTAAAAAGACTCTGACAATCAGGATAACGTCGCCCGATGGGACGGTTAAGGAGATCCAGGGGATAGCCAGGCTTGATAATGAGGTTGAGGTTGAGTACTATAGGCATGGAGGCATA
>CAYFHR010000099.1:0-4546 GCA_964343155.1 uncultured Thermoproteaceae archaeon
TTAACTTGACCTGGGCCTTATGTAGCCTGGCTTAACCTCAATGACCTCAGCATCCCTCCTTAATAGGTCTAGGAGCTTGGATGCGGTCGCCCTATCAATACCCTCCTCCTCAGCCTCCCTTAAGACATCCTCAACCTTAACAGCCTTACCCTGGGAATTCTGGAACAGCCTGTCTACAATCTCCTTAACCTTAGCCAACTGCTCCTGGTATCTTGAAGGCTTGCCCGTCATTATGATGTTTATGTCTGGCTTACCCGTCTCAACGTCAATGCCCACGCTTTGGAGGAACCTCATAAACAGCCTAATGGCCCTCTCGGCATCCTCCGCCGTGGCCACTGAGCTGAGCCTCATCTTGGCCTCAGCCTCGGTCAGCCTTATTAGGGCTTCAAGCTGCCTAGCCGTTATAGCCACTGGGGAGCCCTCCTGGAGGGATCTAGCCCTCATCTGCGTGTAGAATTCGACAATCTTATCCTTAGCCTCCTTGGTTAAGACGGGTTTAACATACTTCCTGGCGTACGCAATATACTTCCTTAACAGGTCCATTTTTATAATGTTCCTGAAGCTTTGGGGCAATTCGCCCGAGTGGAGCTTGGCCACATGGTCTGCTATGGATCTGTCCCTCTCAACATTAGGCTCATCCCTAATTATGAATATTAGGTCGAACCTGGACAGTAGGGTTACGGGTAGGTCAACGTTCTCTACAACAGTCCTGTTGGGTAGGTATCTGCCGAAGGCTGGGTTCGCAGCCGCCAACACAGACGCCCTGGCGTTTAGCGTCGCCAATATGCCTGCCTTGGCTATTGAAACAGTCTGCTGCTCCATAGCCTCATGCATGGCTACCCTGTCCTTAGCATCCATCTTATCTATCTCGTCAATGACCGCGACGCCCATGTCCGCCAGGACCAAGGCCCCGGCCTCAAGGTAGAATTCGCCTGTTAAACCATCCCTAACCACGGCTGCGGTCAAGCCAGCTGCGGTCGAGCCCTTACCGGTCGTGTAGACTGCCCTTGGGGCTATCCTAGCCACATACTTCAGCAGCTGGGATTTCGCCGTTCCAGGGTCTCCAATGAGGAGTACGTGTATGTCGCCCCTAATCCTTGTCCCATCCGGAAGCTCCTTGGGTACCCCGCCGAATAGTAGGCAGGCTATGGCCTCTTTAATGTCCTCAAGCCCATATATTGAGGGGGCTATTGAGGCGATTATCCTATCCCTAATGTCGGGCTCCATTGCAAGCCTCCTAATCTCCCTCTCATCCTCTGGCGTTATCTCGACCTCTGCGAAGTCCTTCTGCATGCTTTCAACGTAATTGGCCTTAATGACCTTTGAGAAGACGGGTAGCTTACCCCTACCCCTCTCGTATAGGTTTAATTCAAGTATGCCGTCGACAATAACCCTGTCCCCAGGCTTAACAGAGTCGACAAGGTCGTCTGTCAAAATCACCTCAACGCTCCTGGGGAGTTGGCCTGATGGGGTCTCCTCGGGCCTTTCCTGGACTATAATCTTCTGCCAGTCAACTATCTCAGACTCCTCAGCCACAAGTATCATCGAGTTCACGGCACCGCACTGGGGGCACTTCTTAGGTGGTTGGACAGAGGTGGAGAGCTCGGTGTTCAACGTCACTTCGAATCCGCATTGAGTGCATCTGAATTTGGCAACCTTAATGTAGTGCATTGGTGGGGTTTGCCTAAGCACAATACCGTCGATTGCGACAAACCTGCCCAATTGGCTACTCCTAAGCCTCCTAATGCTCATCCTCTCCATCGGCGTTAGCTTAAACCTGGCGGTGAAGCTTACAGCCTCCCTGGCGTATTCTGGGTCCCTTTCATTAACAATGTTGAAGAGCGCCTTGGAGGCTGCTTCAATGACCTGCTTAGGCCTCTCTAAAAGTAGGTCCACTAGGTCTTTCCTGGCGAATAATAGGTCGTGGTCTACGTCAACTACAAGTGACCTCTGCCTATTTATAATCATTAGATTAATCCTCTCGCTATACTTCTCATCACCCCTGAGGAATTCTTCAAAGGCCTTAACCAG
Organism: uncultured Thermoproteaceae archaeon; assembly: GCA_964343155.1. Taxonomy (GTDB): domain Archaea; phylum Thermoproteota; class Thermoprotei; order Thermoproteales; family Thermocladiaceae; genus Caldivirga. Next base: position 2,032 of record CAYFHR010000099.1, read on the forward strand.
GTCTTCAACCTGCTGCACCTCACTCATAGCCAACCACCCACTCCAGCCACGTTGAGATCAACCTACCTAGCTCGCCGGCCAAAACAGCCTCCTCTGGGGTTAGCCTATCGGTAATGTCGTTGGTCAATACGCCGCCTGAGAGGGCCAGTGCGTACAGTATCTTTCTGAGCCTAGCCACTGCAAGCTCCCTGACGGCCTGTTGAAGCTGTTTAGGGTCCTGTTGAGACGCCATGTTTAACTTAGCCTTAATGTAAATCCCCTTATCCACCTGCTGTAGTGCCTGCTCCTTAGTCTCAATCCACAACGCCCTCCTGACATCATCAACGGTCAGCGAGTCCTGCTGGGTTACCTGGGCTGCGCCGCTTCTAATCAGGGTTATGGCCATTGGGAATGGTAGTGTGGCAATGTCGCCGCTCCCCCATTGGCCAAGTTTAACAGGGCCTATGTTTAGGGGCGGCATATCCTTAACCAGGGCTACCTTAACCATCTGTGAATCCACCAGGGCCCTAATCATCGATTCGAATGACGACATTTAACCCAAGTCCTTGCAGCCCCTTATAAGGGAATTAAGTAAACTGACTGCGTAGTATTTGCCTAAACTTTTACTCAACATGGACCTCAACCCCAGAAATACCGCACTTGGCCAGGTCCCTGAAGGCTGATATGCATATCAGCTGCCTCATGGTTAATGGGACCTGTTCAATAACCTCAGCCAGCATTTGGGTTAGGGATTCCCCAAGGACCTCCCTAGCATCCTCAGCCGTTACGTAGTCTGGCAGGTTGACTATGCCTAGTAGGAGTATTTCGAAGAGTGGTGGGTCTATTTTAGCTATCCTATCCACGACGTCTGGGAGCATTGTTGAAATAACCCTTAACCCACCTAGCTTAGGCGCAATGTTCCTTAAGGCGTGTAGTGCAGACGTATACTGCCACATTGATTCATCATCCTGGGATAGGGCGCCCTCATCAATGGTTAATACAACGCCCCTTAAGCCAACTTCATTCGAAAGGTCGTGCATTAGGGTTATTGCCTCAACGGGGTATTCGAAGGCCGACCTAAGCAGCTCATCGTACCTGGCCTTAATGAACCTTTTAGCAGCCTTAACAGCCCTATCCTTAACCATGGACCTAAGCCTATCAACCTCACCCCAAGAATCCCTAATGGCTCCGTAGACCAGGTGCCTTAGGTCCCTTCCCTGTAGCGTTGATGCATCTGTGTATAGGCATAGCCAATTCTGCCTAATGGACTCGCATATGTTTAGGGCTATGTGCGTCTTCCCTGAGCCAGGCCGGCCTACGATTGTTATCAGCTGGTATCCGTTGTCTATCATTCCAAGTACCTTATCCCTAGCCTCACGCCAAGCCTTACCGTAGACAACCCTGGAGGACTCCCTATTGGCTATCAGCCTACTTAACATCGCCAACCACCTTGATTAAGCCATAGTAATTTGACCCAACCCTAACCCTCAACGAACCGCCGCCAGCCATGATGACCCTGCCCCTAAGCCTGCCAAGTACCTTGGTAAGCTCGTTCAGGAACTCGCCCTGCGTAATCCCCAACCTACCGCACACAACCCTAGCCACCTCACCCAGGTCTGCATAGCCTGTTGCCGGGTTTGCAACCTTCCTAGCAGCCTCAATGAGGGCCTTTACGAAGGATTCCTCATCAACGCCTCCCCTTATGAAGGATATGAATGGTTCAAGTTCAGGGGAATCCAATATACTTAACCTAAACCCCCTACCAATCCTTACAGCCTCAACAACCTTCAACTCCATCAGCCTGCCGACGTATGAATCCGCAGAATCACCCATAAGTTCCCTGAGTAGGCTTAGGGGGACCTCACTCCTATTCATCAACTTCAATGATGCCAAAATGGCCAATGCAGGCCTTAGCGAATCCACATTGGGCTGCTGTGGTTAAGTTAAATTACGGTATCATTTAAGATAACTTACCCTGCCTACCCATCATAATCAGGTTTATTATATATTGGGCAGCCTCCTCAGCATGTTGGAATGGCCTCTCCTGGACCTTATTGTGGAAGTCCAGGATGTATACTGGGCACTCCGCCTCGTTGGCTGCTGCGAAGGCGAAATACCTGTTGGCCAGCTGATGCATCTCTATTTCGCCCGGAGTCTCCTGCTCCCTAACCCTAAGCCCAACATCCTTCATCCTCCTCTCAAGGATGTCCATTGGGTTGAATTCGATGAGCACTATGCCGTCTGGCCTAAGCCTAGTAACAATCCTCGCAGGTAAACCCGGATAGTATCCGCCATGCATCTTTATGCTCGCATGAGTATCTATAAGCACGTCGCCTGGAATCTTGGCAATCTCCTCGGCGGCAATTTCCTGAACCCTCCTATAGTCCTGCAGCGGCAGCTTAACCCTCATCTCATCCCTATGCGTAATACCGTACTCCCTCCTAGCAACCTCAAGCATATAGTCCCCATAGTTCACTACGGTTACGTCCGGAAGCTTCTCCTTAACAATCCTAAGTATCGTAGTCTTGCCCGCACC
>CAYFHR010000100.1:0-4524 GCA_964343155.1 uncultured Thermoproteaceae archaeon
TCAGCAGGGTTCAGGAGGGTGGTTGAGGCTGGTTAAGTCAATATTAATGAAGTGCACTAGGTGTGGCAGGGACACGTTGAGGAAGGATAAGTGCCCCTACTGTGGGGGTCCTGTTAAAGTACCGCACCCACCCAAGTTCTCCATGGATGACAGGATGTGGAGGTATAGGCTTGCTATGAAGGTTGCCCAGGGCCAGTTTGAGGTTAGTGAGGATGTTAAGAGGAGGGTTTTGGAGGGTTTTAAGGCTAGCCAATAACCAGGGCCTCCCTAATCAACCTACCCTCAGCGAACCTGCCTGGGTTGAATGGCCTCATTACGTCGGGCTCCCTGCCCTCAAGGATATACTCGGCCATAAGCCTACCTGTATATGGCCCAAACATTAGGCCATGCCCACCGAAGCCCGACGCCACGTAAAGCCCCTTGGGCCACGACTCAACCCTACCCATCACGTGGCTATTGTCCGGCGTTACATCGTAGTAGCCCGACCAAACCCTCATAATAGGTATGCTGGATGTCGACGGAATTGCCTCGGCCATTGCCCTGGCCCAGGCCTTAAGCCACCTATACGTATTAACCATAGGCTTCATGCCGGCTTCCTCAGGTATTTCAACACTGCCTATCAACTCGCCCCTAAGCGTCTGCCCAACATATGCGTTAACCTTCACGTCGACGATTAGCGACGGCTCTATGAAGTGCCTCACAGGTATTGTGACGCCAATCTCCTTCCTAACAACACTTATAGGCAACTCCACCCCAATGCCCCTGAGGATTTGCGGTGTCCATGCGCCCGCCGCCACGACGACTGCATTGGCTTTAACCGAGGCTGAACTGGACTCAACGCCAACAACCCTGCCGTTCGATGCAACCACCCTTGCCTCACCCACATTATCCAGTATGAAGGCTCCCAAATCCTTAAGGGCCTCGTAGTAGCCGTATATGAGGAAGTCGTGGTGAAGCTCACCATCCTGGGGGGCGTAGGCTGCCCCGACGTAAAGCTTGGCGTTTATGTAGGGGTACCTGTCCTCAACCTCACCCATCGATAGGAATCTAACCCCAACTCCAAGCCTCCTCCAAATGCTGTTGTTAGCCTCCTCAAATGCCTTAAGCCCCCTCTCATCCCTGAATAACCATAGGTAGCCCCCAATCCTGACTATGGGATTCCACCTGAGCCTCCTAGATATAGATAGTAAGTATTTTACAGCCTCCTTGGCATACCTCGTGTTTTCAACATTGCTGAACTGGACCCTGAACCTAGCCGCATTCCTTGTTGAGGAGCCGCCGCCCACAAACCCCCGCTCAACGAGGGCTACCTTAACCCCCCTCCTCGCCAATTCGTACGCGGTGGCTAACCCTACAATACCCCCGCCGACGACTGCCACATCTGCGTTGACGACCCTCACGTCAATCACCCTGGGCCAGTAGGCCTATTGGTATTGGTGATGTTGGAGGCCTCTGCCTTGGAAGCCCTATTTCGCGGGGCTTCCTCTGAAGCACCCTAGCCAGTATCAATGCCGCCGACGTTAGGCACAGCTTACCTTGACAACCCCCTGTACCTATCCCAGTGGCCCTCTTCAAATACTCCATGCTGGGAGGCCTTAATTCGCGGTATCTGGGGGCCTCCTCGTGGATCAACCTAACCTTAATCTTCCCTAAGCCTGAGAAGATCAGGTACGCCTCAAGCAGGTCGCCGAGCGTTACATCTGAGCAGTAGCATACGAGCTGCCTATGCGCCTTATCCATGGCGTATAGGTCGCTTGGCCACTGGGGGACCTCTGGCACGTTGGGTTCCTGGAAGTAGCCAACCTCGTGGAGGCCCTTCTCAAGCCTGTTAAACGCGTCCGCTACCGCTGCATTAGTCGTATATAGGCTCCTCCTAAACTCCTCAATAGCCCTGTCGAAGTCCTGGCTTGTTGCGAGCCCCTCCCTTAAACCTATGTAGAGTGCAGTAACCCTCGCCTGCATCGGGATTAAGCCTAGTGGAATTAGCCCTGAGGCCTCACCAACGACGAATACGTTATTGGCGCCGTGTAGTTCACCCACCCAACTATGCCTAGGTACGAAGCCCCCTAGGGAGTGTTCGTAGACGACTTCAACGTTTAGTTGGGCAGCCAATTCATATGAAGGAGCCCTAATCGTCGTTACGAGGGCCTCGCCGGTCAGCTCACCCTCGGTAAGCTTCTTTGGGCCCTGCGGCGTAACGTACCTTAACCTAAACCTACCACCCTCCCTGTACGCATCAACAATATATATCCCAAACATGGCCTTAGCCCTGACCACAGCATTGTACCTAGGCGCCATTGATGAATCGATGATTAAAGGCTCGACGCCAAGCCCCTTCACAGCATCTGCAACAGCCAGGCCCCACTCATCGCTGCCGTATATTAAGGCGTCCCTGGGTGCCTTGCCGGCCTTAAGCATCTTAACATATGTTAAACCAGTATACATGGGCACCTGGTAGTTGTTGGGGAAGATTAGCGGGACTTCCCTCGAGCCTGTAGCCAATATTAAGTATCTGTAGTTGAATTTGAGGAGCCTTGAGTAGTCTAGTGAGTGGCCTATTGCCGCATCCTCGAAGAATCCGTCGAAGACAACGCCCAGGTGGAGCTCGGCGCCATGCTCCTTAAGCTTCTCCTCAAAGTCCTTGACGTATTGCCCAACATCAACCCCGTTAACCCTGGCCCCAACCTCAATCCACCTACCCCCAAGCCAGCCATTAGCCTCAACTAGGGCAACCCTTAAGCCGAGCCTGGATAGTTCATAGGCTGTGGCTAACCCTGATAGGCCGCCGCCCACTACCAATGCGTCAGCCTTAACATCAACGACCTGCGCCTTTGGGGGTTGTGGAAGTTTCCCAGGGTCCACATGGCCCATCGACTTAGCTAACCTGGATGCTATTGGCCAGGCGGCCTTAGCTAATCCACCCCTTGCAACCCTCATGGGCCTGGCTAAGCTAGCCATGAAGGCTGGTAGGGGGCTTTTAACATTGGGTGAACCCACGCAGTCAATGGACCCATTGCTCAGCCATAGGCCCATGCACCACCATTCACAGCAGTAGAAGTTCCTAGGCTCGCCGGTCCTAGGGCTCTTAAACACCTAAGACACCGGTCGCCTAAATCCGTGGGCTTTATTAAATTAAACACCTTACAGGTGGGTGCACCTACCCCTGGCCTGCTATATGGTTTCGGCTATCGCCTTCAGGCTAGCCTTATCTAACTGCTTTAAATCAGCCTCATAGACATTATCCCCAATGTCGACTAGGTATAGTTTGCTGTCCTGCATGAAGATGTTCCTCCTACCCCTCACAACAGCCTTTATTGGGCCTCTATCCGTAACAATGTCGAAGACTACTTCATCACCCTTAATTTCAATGGACTTGATTTTAAGTATCTTAGGCTTCAGGCTGTTTAGCGATAAAGCCTCCTCAAGAACCCTCCTCGACCCCTCATCAAGCATCCTGTAGTCCGTCAACATCAGCTTCTCGGAGCCCTCCCTATCGTAGAATATTACGTACTCTGGATGCGACACTGGGAATGGCTGCTTGGGCCTTAAATCCCTTAAAACCCTGCCATCAACAGCCACGTTAACTAGGCTCCTCCTTGAGCCCGGCGAGATCCTGACCTTAGACGGGTCTACCATCAGGTCCTTAACGTAGTCGTAAAGCGTTAGGGGCCTCTCATCACGCTCAATATTGGTTCTAATGGATGCAGCCTCAGGGTTTAGGAATTCCAACTGCTCCCTGAACAGGTTGTAGAAGGCGCCCCTCCTCGCCACAAGCTCTTGGGGTGCGCCAACTTCGACAACCCTCCCATTCTCCATGACTATAACCTTGTCTGAGGCCAGGACCTCTGGTAGGTTGTGTGTAACTATTATTGTTGTCCTACCCCTAGCTAGGTTTAGTATGGCCTTAAAGACCTCAGCCTCATTGGCCACGTCCAGGTTTGACGTCGCCTCATCAAGGATCACTATGTCTGGCTGCTTAATAATAGCCCTAGCTATCGATATCCTCTGCCTCTGGCCCCCTGAAAGGTACGTACCCCTCTCCCCCAGGTTTGTGTCGTAGGCGAGGGGCATGCTCATTATCTCCCCATGTATCCTAGCCGCCTTACATGCGGCTATGATTTCCCAGGGTTCAACAGGCCCATTCCTGCCGTATGCAACGTTGTAGGCTACGGTATTGTCGAAGAGGGCTACCTCCTGGGGTACGTAGGCTATCCTACTCCTAAGGTAGTTCAAGTCTACCTCCCTCACATCAACGCCATTTATCGTAACGCTGCCTGAATCAACATCATACATCCTTAGGATCAGCTTAGCTATCGTTGTTTTACCCGAACCACTCCTGCCAACTATGGCAACCTTTTCACCAGCCCTAATAGTTATGTTGACGTCCCTTAAGACTGGCGTATATTTATCGTAGCTGAACCAGACGTCCTTAAACACGATGTCGCCCCTGAGGCTGGGTTTCTTGGGGTTCGGCGGATTCTTAACATCAGGCTCAGCCTCAATAATCTCCCTAAGCCTATCCCC
>CAYFHR010000101.1:0-4483 GCA_964343155.1 uncultured Thermoproteaceae archaeon
GACTCAAGTAAGGTGAGCCAGAGGGCTAAGGAGAGGGGTAAGGATGAGATTGGGACTATTGGTTCAGGGAACCACTTCATAGAGATCCAGGTTGTTGACAAGATATACAACCCTGAGATTGCCAAGAGGTTTGGTATTGAGCGTGAGGGCCAAGTCCTCGTAATGATACATTCAGGTTCAAGGGGCCTTGGACACCAGGTTGCCACGGACTACATTAGGGTTGCTGAATCTGGCATGAGGAGGTGGGGACTCTTCCTGCCCGACAGGGAGCTAGCAGCCTTACCATTAACCCAGAGGGAGGCTGACGATTACCTACATGCAATGGCGGCCGCGGCCAACTACGCATGGACAAATAGGCACCTGCTAATGCACTGGGTTAGGGAGGCGTTCAAGAGGGTTTTCGGCAGGGACCCGGACAAGTTGGGTATGAGGATAATATACGATGTGGCGCACAATATAGCTAAGTTAGAAGAACATATAATAGATGATGAGGGGCATAGGGCTAAGGTATGGGTCCATAGGAAGGGGGCCACGAGGGCATTCCCAGCGGGTAGGGAGGAGATACCGAAGGCGTATAGGGATATTGGGCAGCCTGTCCTAATACCTGGAAGCATGGGTACAGGCTCATACATACTTATAGGCTATGAGAACTCCATGAAGATAGCCTTTGGAACAGCCCCACATGGGGCTGGCAGGCAGATGAGTAGGTCCGCAGCCGTCAGAAGCCTACCCCCAAGTAAGGTTAGGGCGGCCTTAGAGTCTAGGGGCATTATAGTTAAGAGCGCTGAGACTGAAATTATTAGTGAGGAGGCCCCTGAGGCGTATAAGAATGTCGACATGGTTGCGGAGGTTTCAGACGCATTAGGCCTAGCTAAGAAGGTCGTTAGGATGAGGCCTATTGGCGTTGTCAAAGGTTAAGAATCTTCAGTCAAGCCAGGTTAATAAGGCGTGTTAAAACTTGAAGATGCATTCCTTAACTATTCCTAGGTAGACATTAATGAAGGGGTCAGCCCGGTTCAACTAAGGCATCCATGGCCTATAAGGATGCGCTCATCACCATTACACTTTTGTTGAAAAAGTATTTAAGCGTTTAATCTAGATTAGTTATAATGAGTGAGCCTAATGATGAGTTGGTTAAAAGGGTTCAAAAGATACATGGCGCAGTTATGGAAGAGTTCCTAGTAAATCCATGTGAGGGGGTTCCCTTCAGCAGTTTAAAGGAATGCATTGCCGAGAGGCTTAGTAAACATAATCTACGGCCAGTCAATATCCAGGTGCTTAACATTGACGGCGCAGCCACAGACAATCCCGATGAGGCTAAGTATGTGAGGGTTGTGTGCAGTGAAGGTGATGTAGACCACATATTCACGTTCGCCCTAGTTAAGAGGAGGGGCCTCTTCAACGTCATATTCATGCAGTCGGCGGTGAGCATTAAATGATTAACATAGATTCAATATTGATTACAATAGCGTTAGTCATACTTATAGGCTACCTTGGCGACTACCTATTCAGGGTAACTAGGCTTCCTGAGGCAGTAATACTAATGCTCATAGGCATGCTCCTAGTACCTATAGGCCACATCATACCTGATAGATATGTGTCACTCCTCAAGGAGCTGGCGCCCCTCTTCGGCGATATAGCGTTGGTAGTCATAATGTTTGATGGAGGTAGGAGGATTAGCTTCCAGGTACCCTTATCATCATGGGGGCTCGGCCTAACCCTAGCCGTCTTAGACATAATACTACCCATGGCCATCCTAACCCCATTCATGTACTACGTCTTCAATTGGCCACCCATATACGGCGCCATACTGAGCACGATACTGGGTGAGACGACGTCAACGGTAATAATACCTATTGCGGTTAGGCTCAATATAAGTGAATACATGTATAATGTGATCGTCATGGAGGCTACGTTGAATTCCGTAGTTTCAATACTCGTATTCTACCTACTTCAAATACTGCTTAATGGAAACTTCACGCTTCAATCATACGTCAAATATACAATATCCTACTTCAGCATAGCAGTCTTCCTAGGCCTCCTAGTCGGCATACTGTGGTTAATAGCGGTAAACTGGATTAGGGGTACTAGGACGTATGTGGTTACTATAGCAATAGCCTTCCTACTATACGGCATAGTTGACCTACTTGGTGGGGCAGCCGTCGTTGCGGTTTTAATATTTGCAATAATCATAGGCAACTACGAGTTGATAAGCCAGCATACAGGCTTGAAGATAAAGATTGATGAAGACATGTTGAACATTGTTGAGAATGAGCTCGAATTCCTCGTAAGAACATTCTTCTACGTCCTCATAGGCATCATAGCCATAATATCGCTGTACTATACATTGCTGGCATTGTTAATAACGGGGCTCCTTGTGGCTATAAGGTTCATTGAGGTTAATTCGCTCGTGAAGGATCAACGCTTTTCAAAGCTATTAACAACCCTTGTACCCAGGGGTTTGACGGCTGCAGTTTTAGCTAGCATAATGCTTAACATGAATTACCCACCGTACTCGCAGGAAATATTCTACATAACATTCATGGTTATAGTGTTCACAAACATTATAGCAAGCATAATGTTGGCTGCGATTAGCAGGGAGGTTAAGGTTAGGGAGGCCTACGTTAAGTGACCTGTAGAGATAGGTTTATAATGTGTGCGGCGCATTGGGCCTAATGCTTAATAACGTTGAACACAGGATAGTTTGCCCATACTGCGGATTAACCGACTGGGTCCTGGTGCAGCCCCTGAATAAGAGGGATAATAGGGGCTTTATGGTTAGTGTAATGTTGTGTAGGTGCAATAATTGCGGTAAGGTCTTCTACATATTTAAGAACAGGTTCATGAGCATACCATATAGGCTTGAGGAACTTTCACTATAGTTCGATGTATTAAAGAGAATAATCCTGTTGATAAGGAAAATCTTTTTATAAGTGGCTGCAGGCAGCGTTAACATGCCTGAAATACCCCTAGCCCCCGTGGAGAGGATCTTCAAAAGGGCTGGGGCGGAAAGGGTTGGGGAAGATGCCGTAATAGCGCTTAGGGATGTTTTAGAAAATGTGGCCTATGAACTGGCTGTTAAGAGTATTGAATTGGCTAAACACGCTGGTAGGAAGACCGTCAGCGCAGATGACGTTAAGGCGGTGGTTAGGATCTTCAGATGCATAAGCCTAACAACGTAACGCTAAGCCATGTCGTCAATAAGGGTACCTTATGTACCGACACCGACCGGCGTCGCTGTCGAAATATTGAAGAGGGCTGGCTTGAAGCCAGGCCAAATACTTATTGATGCGGGGGCAGGGGAATGTGGGGTAGTCATAGCGGCCTCCAAGGTATTTAACGCGGTAGGCATAGGTATTGAGAAGGATCCCCTCCTCGTGAAGAGGTGCCTATCCAGAATAAGGTCCGAGGGCCTTATAGGCAGGGCCTACGTGGTTTGGGGCGATATCTTGAAGTTCAACTACTCGATAGCCGACGTAGTATACCTATACCTTGGAACAGACCTAAACAGGGAGCTTGCACCAATACTCCTGAAGACCATGAGGAGGGGTGCTAAGGTCGTTAGCCACGATTTTGAAATACCTGGATGGAAGCCTGTTGAAAGCGGCGAGGTTGATGGACCCTTAAGGAGGCATAAATACTTCATCTACGTTATATAGTGCTTAACCCTGCGTGGAGGTGTATGGGGTTGGCCTTGAAGCCCTTTGACCACCCCTCCTCGCCGCCATTGCTACCAGAAGTATTATCAGGATTAAAACGATGTAAAACATTATCGAGGCTGGGTTTGATGCAGAGGGCACTAGTATTGCCTCAGCCTCCTGGTAGAATGATGGGTGTACATTGACGTAAACCACGTAGTTCTGAACCATCGGTATCATTGAACCTGTCTGATTCCAGATTAGCGTGAAGACCAATGGGTATTTACCTGGGCTTATCGACGAGTCGACATCAACCAGAAATACGGTTTCAACACTTTGGCCTGGCTTCAAATCCCCTAGGTAAACCCTTCCCGCGGATAATGCGCTTAATGGATTACTACTACTCACATGCGGCGTTATTGCTTCGCCGGCCCCAGAGAATATTGCCTCAACATTATGTGCAGTTACATTGCCCTCGTTCGTGAATGTTATGTAGATTGGGACCTTACTATCGCCGACGGATAGTGAGGCTGTTACATTAGTTATCTCTATTAATGCCTTGGGATTAATCCTTATGGTTAAGGTGTACGTCTTATTAAACCTATATGCCGACAGTACCACCGTTAAATTCGCATTAACCCTCCTGTAAATGTTGCTGTTTATCGACAATATGAAGTTTATGGGTATTGGCGTATTTGGCGGGACATTACCCACGTTAACCACGCCGTCGGCTGGGTTAACGACATTAACGTAGTCGCCGCCAATAAGCCTAATAGTCACATTACGGGCGGCCGCAGTCCCAGCATTCACAATATATATAGTCAACTCCACTGAGGGGTATCCTG
>CAYFHR010000102.1:0-4478 GCA_964343155.1 uncultured Thermoproteaceae archaeon
GCCCACCCTGAAGGCCTCTATATTCTTCTCAACTGCCTTACCTATAACCTCCCTTATGGCTTCTTCAATATCCTTAACCGCTATGTAGTCCTTCAACTGGGTTGATGCATATAATGCGCCTAGCATTACCATGTTTTCAAATATCACATCGCCCAGCTTTAAGGCTTGGCCGTAGGCGTCTATCAACCTAACCCTCGGTGACGCCTCCAGGAGCCTGCTCTCCAGGTAGTCTAGGTCTGGTATCTTTACTCCAGGCCCCGGCGGCCTAATAACCCTCCTGTTGACTAATATTAAAGTCTCCTTATTAGCGTATTTCAAGGCCCTGAAGGCTTCGAGGATTTCGAAGGCTACAACGGCGTCAGCCCCGCCGAGCGGTATTAGGGGTGCTTCAACGTCGCCCAGCCTAACGTGGACGTCCACTGATCCTCCCCTCTGGCTTAGCCCATGGGTCTCGGCAACTATTACGTTTAGCCCAGCCCTCAACGCGGCTTCACCTAGGACTGTGGCGAACGTTATTAATCCCTGCCCACCAACGCCGGCTAGGTATATGTTCATCTTCATGGAGGTCGCCTAAACCTTAGACCATGCATCGAGCCACGCCTTATAGTCCCCCATGGGCCTTATCGCGCCGTATGGGCATATTTGGGCGCATACGGAGCATCCGACGCATGAGTATGGGTCTATGTAGGCTTTACCGCCCTTAAGCGGTATTATTGCTGGGCAGGCGAGGAGGTTGTAGCATATTCCACAAGCCTTACATGCATCTAGGTCTACTGAAAACGCCGTCAATAGGCCTAGCCTCCTACCAACCCTAGCAGCCTCAAGGGCGCAGGCCCTCTTCATAACAACCACGGCTACTTCACCATCCTTAACCACGCGGCTTAACGCCTCCTGAAGCACCTTAACAGCCTCATCAACGTTGAATGGGTCGACCGTATAAGCGTACTTGACGCCAAGCCCCCTGGCAGCCTGCTCAATATCTATGGCCCTGGATGGGCTTGGCTGGCCGCCGGTCATTGCTGTCGTCCTGTTGTCGAGGACGAGGATTAGCATAGGCGCCTTATTGTAGATTGCGTTGACTAGCGCTGGTAGGCCTGCGTGGAAGAACGTTGAGTCGCCTATTATGGCTACTGCAGCCTGCCTACCCCCAGTACCCCTATGAATCCCCATTGCGAGGCCTATGGAGCTGCCCATGTTTGTCAACACGTCCTGCTCATCAAAGGGCCTGTTTATGCCGAGTGAGTAGCACCCTATATCGCCGCTGAACACGGGCTTAACCCTAAGTTTAGCCGAGGCAACCTTAAGTTCGTAGAAGGACGCCGCATGGGGGCACCCTGGGCAGAATACAGGCGGCCTTTGGGGTGGTTCATAGCTAGGCCTCTTCAATGGCGGCCTCAGGGGCTTGGGAGCCTTCAATATTGAGGCTATGGAATCCTCAACGACGTCTAGCGTTAATTCGCCTAAACTGCCGAAGAAGCCCTCCTCCCTACCATAGACCTTAACCTTAACCTCACCGTCATGTAGGATTTCCTTAACCTGAACCTCGAGGACTGGGTCACCCTCCTCAACAACGATAACTAGCCTGCTTGCAGATGCGAGGTTTAGGATGAGCTTCCTGGGTGGGGGTACTGGGGTGGCGACGTTGAGTACCGTTGCCTTAACCCCCAATTCACCCAGGGCCTCTTTAACATACTGGTAGGCGACGCCCGAGGTAATGATCAATACGTCGCCATCACCCACCTGCTCGTGGGGGAGCTCCTCAACGGCATCCGCTATTGCCTGCCACTTCTTAACAAGCTCAGCCTTAAGCCTCCTCGCATTGGCTGGTATCAGGGCCATGCGCGATGGATCCCTCGCAAACGCGCCATATGTAGGCTCCCTGGGTTCGCATACGTTTACAGGGGCCCTAACGTGGGAAACCCTCGTCACACTCCTCAGGATGACTGGGTGGCTTAGCTTATGGCTTAGTTCAAGGCCTAGCCTGGCGTAGTCGTGGGCTGACTGGGGGTTGTAGGGCTCTATGACGGGTATGTATGCGTGTAGGCCGACCCACCTATTATCCTGCTCATTCTGGCTACTCCACATTGAAGGGTCGTCGGCGGTGACGACCAGTAAGCCGCCCTTAACGCCCGTATATGCGCTCGACATTAATGGGTCCATGGCAACGTTTAAGCCTACATGCTTCATGGTGACCATAGCCATGGCGCCCGCTAAGGCAGCCCCATAGGCAACCTCGTACGCCACCTTCTCGTTGCTGGACCACTCAACGTAGGCGCCCAGCTTGGCGCCGTAGTCCATTAGGTACTCTATTATTTCAGACGAGGGGGTTCCAGGATACCCCGCCGCCACGGCTAGCCCAGCCTCAAGGGCCCCGTGGGCTATTGCGTGGTTGCCCAGCATAAGCCTTGTTGAACAACCTGCCACTACAATAGGGCTGTTTACTCTTTATAAACCTACTGCATCGAATATAAACTATATTTAGCTATATTAAGCATTTAGATAATGCTTATAAGGCTTAACGTGCCTAAGCAATGTGGTTAGCGTCAAAGATACTGAGGTTACGTTGATAGAGCTGGTGCAGCCCTTTGACGTTAACCCTATAGGTAGGCTTTTTGGGGGTAGGATACTTGAATGGATAGCTAACGTAGGTACCGTTGCGGCGGTTAGGTTCTCGAAGGGGCCTGCAGTATTGGCCTACCTCGATAGGCACTTCTTCATAAACCCGGGCTTCATAGGTGATGTAGTTAGGTTGAGGGCTAGGATTCAGTACGTTGGTAGGTCTAGCATGGAGGTTTTCATAGAGGCTTCGAAGAATGGCGGAAAGACCATAATAACGGCCACGACTGCATCATATGTAGCCGTTGATGAGTATGGGCAACCTAGGAGGATTTTGAATAAGCTTGAGCCCAGGGATGAGGATGAGAGGCGTGAGTATGAGGAGGCTAAGAGTAGGTATGAGGCTAGGAAGGGGAAGATAGCCAATAGGCGTGAGGAAAGGTACAATGTAAGCGACCCCACAGTTGGGCTTAGGTGGAGGATTGAGTCAAGTAGATGGGTGACCCCCCAGGACGCATTCACGTACAACATGGTTTCCGCGGGGAGGCTACTAGCCTGGATTGACGAGGTTGCGGGCTCGCTGGCCTCTGAGTATGCAGGCACATTCACGGTGACTGGCTCGATAGACGAGACTGCATTCTACTCGCCAATACATGTGGGCGAGATTGTGAGGATTGCGGCCGGCATAACGTATGTCGGTAAGTCGAGTATAGAAACAATGATACACGTCACGACGGAGGATGCGTACGGTAACGTTAAGAAGGTCTGCACAGCATACTACACATACGTCGCAATCGACGAGAAGGGTAGGCCAATACCGGTGCCTAAATATGAGCCGTCGACCGACTATGAGAAGGCCATGTTTAATGAGGGTTTGAGGAGGAAGAATATTAGGGACCTGGAGCTAGCCAAGATTAAGGCCCAGCTAGGCCTATTGAAGAGTTCTCAAGGGCGGTAAACATATATATTCGCCTCATCTTAACCAACTATGGGTTTTGTGAGAAACCCCGCCGTGGCTGGCTCATTCTATGAAGGCAGTAGGGATAGGTTAATTGAACAGTTGAAGTGGGCGATAAGCCATGAACTTGGCCCAGCATCAACAATGGGTAGTAGGGAGGAGGCCTCATATGTCCTCTCAGTCATAGTACCCCACGCCGGCTACATGTATTCAGGGCCCATAGCGGCCCACGCGTATGTTGAAATAGGCAAGTACGCTAAACCCTCCACATTCATAATAGTTGGCCCAAACCACTACGGTATAGGCTCCCCAGCAGCCATAATGACTAATGGTGAGTGGGAAACCCCACTGGGTAGGGTTGCCATAGATTCCGAATTGGCCAATGAGATTAAGAGGCTTGCGAGGCTTGATGAAGATCCTGTAGCCTTCGAGAGGGAGCATTCGCTCGAGGTCCAGGTACCGTTCATACAGTACCTGTTCCCAAACGCCAAAATAGTACCCATAGTCCTCTGGAACCAGACCCTCGACATGGCTAGGAGGCTTGGTAAGGCCATAGCTGAGGCTGTGGGGGATAGGGGAGGTGATGTTGTCCTGGTGGCTTCAAGCGACCTAAACCACTATGAGCCTCATGAAATAACCGTCGATAAGGATATGAGGGTCCTTGAACACGTATTGAACATGGATGAGGAGGCCTTCTACAGGGCTATGGAGAGGTATGATGTTTCGGTATGCGGCTATGGAGCAATAATGGCCGCGATAGTTTACTCCAAGGCTAAGGGCGCCTCCTTCGCCAAGCTCCTTAAACACGCAACCTCAGGGGATACCAGTGGATACGTCTTAGAAACAGTTGGATATGCCTCAGTGGCTTTTTACAAGAAGTAGCGGCCTAATGCTTAAACCTCTTAGGCCTAAGATTCTTACTATGGCACCTCCTACACTTCTCAGCCCCAATGGGGTTCCTGGC
>CAYFHR010000103.1:0-4470 GCA_964343155.1 uncultured Thermoproteaceae archaeon
AGCCCATCAATGAGGGTCACTTCACTTCCTCCAACGCTTAATTACCAACCCTTCCCACAGTATTTGACGTACTTCTCAACGGCATTAAGCCAATACTACAATACAACGCTCATATACTCGGTTCAATCGGGCCCAAGCTTTAGGCTGGGTAACCTGACTAATTACGGATACTCAATATTCGGTATACGTGACCTAGCCCCCCTGGGCCCATTAACATACTACACCCCACTAATCCTATACAGTAACGGCACCTTAACAAACCCTGCATGCGAACCGTGGTACTATGGCTTGGAGGTTGTCTTCAACTTCATGAACCCGGCCTACGGTAACCTGGTGCCTGTGCTCATGTTTAATGAGGCTAGCCATGCGTCAGGAATGCTTATAATTAATGGCTCCCTAATAGTTGGAGGCTACCTGATAAGCTACGACTTCTACAACCTAACGTACGTCTACGTAACCCCGCTCAATAGCGTTCTAAGCCAGGGCATTCCCTATTCAGGATGCGTAGTAGCCATTTATGACAGCCACGCCTATGGCTTAATACAAGACTACTCACTGCTGAGGCTTAGCCTCCTGCCTAGGGGCATTTACCTCCGTTAAATACCTTTCATAAGCCCTCCTCCAAGCCTCATATTTGAGGGGTTCTATGGCCCTCCAAACATCGCCCAACGTAACGTATTTGATGCCTGGCCTCGGCTTCAATACGGCGTCGGGTATGATGTATTTGGGGGCGTTGAAGTATTCCTTAGGTACGCCCAGGTAGACTTTAACCCTCCTCAAGGCCTCCCTACCCTTATACTGCTTGTGCGGTAGCATACCCCTTATAATCCTCCTAAGCACCCTATCAGGCCTCCTGGGCCATTTGGGGCCAACCTTCTCTGGGTTGTAGTGCGTCCTAATCTCCGTTATCCTCTTCTTAAACCAGTTAATCACCATGTTCGGATCCCCTGTAACCACGGCGTCCTGGGCATTAACGACGATAACCCTCTTACCCATTAGGGCCAGCTTGGCGGCCACTGTGGCTAACCTACCTGCAATATGCCCTGAGGCATCTATGACCACCAGGTTCTCCTCAGGCGGCCTATGTTTATCAAGCGCCTTAACCTGCCCCTGGCTCATCAACCCCGCCTCAACCTCCAGTTTTTAAAATTATCCATGCGCATGCGGTGGGTGTAATGGTTTTTAAAAGGGAGCCCCATTGAGGGTTTGTAGATGCCTACTAGGATAGCCGTTGTCGATAGGGATCTTTGCCAACCGAGGAAGTGCAACCTGGAGTGCATCAGGTTTTGCCCATTGGCTAGGACCGGCACCAGGGCAATATACTTCGACGAGTCGATAAACAAGCCTGTAATAACCGAGCTATGTACAGCCTGCGGTATATGCGTTAGGAAGTGCCCATTCGAGGCCATAACCATAATAAACCTGCCGGCTGAGCTGGACGAGGACTGCGTCCATCAATATGGGCCAAGCGGCTTCAAGCTATTTAGGCTACCCATAGTTAGGCAGGGTAGGGTCCTCGGGATAATTGGGCAGAATGCCTTAGGTAAAACAACGATAGCGAACATATTGGCCGGATCCCTAGTACCGAACCTATGCTCTGGGAATAGCGATAGGTCTAAGGTCGTTGAGAGGTTTAGGGGGACTGAGCTCCAGGGCTATTTAACAAGGCTCTATTCAGGGAACCTGAAGGTTGTCCACAAGGCCCAGTACATAGAGTTGATACCGATGGTTGTTAAGGGGACTGTTAAGGACGTTTTACTAAAGGTGTCTGGAGGTGATGAGGCCAGGGTTGCCAAGGTGGCTGAGGAGCTGAACCTGGCACACCTATTAAACAGGGACGTCAACGTGCTGAGCGGCGGCGAACTCCAGAGGCTAGCCATTGCGGCGGCCCTGCTTAGGGGTGGTGACGTATACATCTTCGATGAGCCGACAACCCACCTAGACATTGTTGAGAGGCTTAGGGTTGCCAGGGCCATTGGTGATTTGGCCAGGGAGGGCAAATACATAGTCGTCATCGACCACGACCTGGCGGTCATGGATTACTTAGCCGACATAGTAGTCATACTCTACGGGAAGCCGGGGGCTTATGGAATAGTGTCTGGTGTTAAGGGGGCTAAGGAGGGGATTAACGAGTATTTGAGGGGTTATTTAGCCAGCGAAAACATGCTGATTAGGAGTGAGCCCATTAAATTTAAGACATCGCCGCCGCCGAGGGAGGTTAGGAAGGAGAGGATTCTCGTGGAGTGGGAGGAGCTTGAGAAGAGGCTTGGAGACTTCAGGCTTGTGGCCAAGCCTGGCCAGTTAATGAAGGGTGAGGTTGTTGGCGTGGTTGGGCCGAATGGGATTGGTAAAACAACCTTCGCTAGGATTATCGTCGGTGAAGTAGCCCCAGATTCAGGGGTGGTGATACCTTATGGCCCGGTTAGGATAAGCTACAAGCCACAGTACATTAGGGATATTGCGGCAAAGTACCCGGACGCCACGGTCAGGGAGCTTTTAGCAAAGGTGGCTGGAAGCGATTACCAATCCAAGGTCCATTGGCCGGACCTGGCCAGTGGGCTACTGATAACGCCCCTCCTTGACAGGGAGCTGTCAAGCCTATCTGGGGGTGAGCTTCAGAGGGTTATGATAGCCGCAGCCCTGCTTAAGGATGCCGAATTGTACGTCCTAGATGAGCCTATGGCCTACCTCGACATTGAGCAGAGGATTAGGACTGCCAGGGTTATTGCCAGGATTGTTGAGGAGAGGGAGGCCTCAGTACTATTCATTGAACATGACGTAACAATGCTCGACTACGTGAGCTCGTCGGTAATGGTCTTTGAGGGTGAGCCAGGGAAATTAGGCATAGCTAACCCGCCGATGGATCTTAGAAGCGGCATGAACATATTCTTTAAGGGGCAGGACATAACATTCAGGAGGGATGCCCATAACGGTAGGCCTAGGATTAATAAGAGGGGCTCAGTCCTAGATAGGGTTCAGAGGGAGGTTGGCGAATACTACTATTACGTGTCTGAGAAGGAGTAGGGCTATGGTTAAGCTCACGGCGATAATACACGGTTCAAGGGACCCCGAATACTTAATGGATGTTGAGCGCTTCTTCAGGAGGATAGGCATGGATTACGTCCAGCTGCTGGGCAGCGAAGGGCTTGGCATAATACCTAATTCATTCCCACTATTCCTTGAAAGGGGGTCGGACTACATGAGGGCGCTCAATATTGCTGAATATAAGGTGAAGCCCCTCCTAGAGTATGAGGCTTTCGTAAAGGGGTTAAGGGCTATGTTGCCAAGCGTGGTGGTTATGCATGGTGTGGCCAGGGGCCAAATGGACACTATCGGCGTCCTTGAATCCCTGGGCTTCAGGCCCATCTTACTCGCCAATGAACCTAACGTACGTAGTATTTCAAGGTGCCCTGGGGAGGCCTATGCCCTAGTCCTCTTCAGGGGCGTTATCTTTAGGAGGATTCGTGAAGCGTTATCATCCAGGTGCCCTGGAACTGCCCTAAGGGGCCCATTGTCAGGTGAGCCATGGTTCCCTGAACTACTCCTTAAAACGCTCAGGGAGGCTGGGCTACCTATATGGCCCTAGACCTCTCGTACTCAACCATATCCCTCAACCCGCCGACTAAGCCATACCTCTCACTGAACCCTAATTCGTCATAAAGCCTACTGCAGTCTACGTCAAGGCCGGCGGGCCCAGGCACCCTTGACGACGTTTCAGTCGGCTTATCCAGTGGCTTAAACTCAACCCTGGCATTGGGTAGGACCTCCCTGATTGCGTTAAGCACATCAGTTATCGTGAAAGGCTTCCTGGAGCCTAAATTATATACAGGCCTCCTAACCCTAGCCCTATCAACAGTGGCTAAATGTATGAATGCCAGGGCTGCGTCCCTGACGTAAAGCCACCTGAACTTGGCGTTGATATATGCGAAGTCGTCTGGGACCCTACCATAGCCCTTAATTATCAGGTCCCTTAGGAAGCTGTTGAACTGCCCAGTATATCCTGTATATCTTCCAGGGCCCCACGCAGTCGTTAACCTGCCGCCGATGACGTCTAGGCCATATTGATTCCTGTAGAATGTTGCGTAAAGCTCATTTGCGAGCTTAGTTGCTGGGTATGGGTCTGCAGGCGTCTGTGGGTAATCATCCTCATTAACCACGCCCTTACCGTAGGCTGCAGGTGATCCGTAGACTGATTCTGAGCTTGCGTAGACAACCCTCTCAATATCCATTATCCTGGATACTTCAAGCACATTCAACGTACCCAGTATGTTAACCTTAGCGGACTTAATTGGCCTTAGCCTAGATTCAAGCAGTATCATGGCTGCTAAATGTATAATCCTCCTAACATTAAACCTCTTAACGGCATTGGCCAAATCCTCGAAGTCGGTAATATCGCCGACGACAAGCTCCAGGCTAGGGCCCCTAAGCCTACTTAACTCCTCCGGAAACTTCACGTCAAAGGCAACCACC
>CAYFHR010000104.1:0-4465 GCA_964343155.1 uncultured Thermoproteaceae archaeon
GTGGATTCAATACCTAAAACCACCGTCATTACTGGGCCCTTGCCCTGGGAGCCCTTCTGGCTGGGGCTGTTTCAAATATTGTGTATCCGCACTTACCGCAGTGCCATCTTGGGATGGGCTCCTTGTGGTAGGCCATTACTGAACCGCACCTGGGGCAGAACCTCCTGGCGAATCTAAATACCCCATTCTGCATATCTATTATGTACCAGGTGTGTGCCCTCGCCTTAACCTCCTTACCCACGGAAAACCTTGGTTTAAACAGTTTTAAACTTTAACGCAGATGCTAGTCGGCGTACTGTATCGGCTCTTCGCTAACTTCCTTAGCGCTATACTCTGCAAGGATCCTTAACCTGACGCTCTCCCCGACAATATCCCTAACGGACACGACGCCAATGGGCCTGCCCTCATTATCGACAACAACCAGGTGCCTAATGTTGTTGACGTGCATGAGCTCGGCAGCCTTATGCATAGGCTCATTAACATTTATCGTCACAACGTTTCTGGTCGCTATGGATTCTACGGGTGATTTCAAGTCGACTCCATTCGCAATGGCCCTCACTACGTCGCGCTCACTAACGACGCCTATCATTGATCCGCCGTGAATCACGACTAATAGGCCCACATTCTCCCTAACCATCAGCCTGGCCGCATCCTCTATGCTTGAACCAGCCTCTATGGTTACTAGATTCCTTTTAATCAGCTTACCCACGGGTATCGACATAGCCTACCCTAGCCCACAACCCCTAATTAAATTTTGCTAATGCAGAATATTTATTCGACAATAGGCGTATTGTTTTAACCTGAGGATTTCTGCTCCTCACTGGGCTTAGACTCGCCCCTAGACTCCTCCTCTTCAATAGCCCTAACGCCGATGTTCAACATCCTCTTAAACACCCTGTCAAGGAGCCTTATGTAGGCTCCCTTAGGCCCCACGAAGGCGCCCATCTCCTTCCTTAAAACAACCTGCAGTTCAGGCCCCGCGAAGTCTACGTCAACTATGTGTTTGGTAATCCAGCCCACTGGATGTATGCTCCTAATCCACTGCTTGAAGTCTAGGCTCATCTCAATGGTCCTTATTAGGCTTAGGCCAACCTCATTCTCAACAGCCTTAATCCTCTCACCCCCCTTACCAACAACCCTACCCAGGTAACCCTCCTTAGCTACGACTATTGCGTCCGGCGCGCTTTCAGACTTTATGTCTAGGCTCTCTTTAATGTCCCTGAACCCTACAACAGTCACCACGTCTGCGTCTGGGGCATGGACCCTTATCGAATCCATGATCTTCTTCTCCAAGTCGCTTAAATTCCTCTTCCTAAGCCTCAGCTCAAACATGAGTTTAAGCCCCCTCTTGGCCCCAGGCCTAACAATGTCCTTAAGGCCCAGGTCTATGACCATTGCCTTCTCCTCGTTTAGCAGAACCTCCCTCATCAGCGTTGCCCCATCCTTCTCTATGCCGAGGGGCCTCTGCAGTATTGGGTCGCCCGCTATTATGAGCCTAGCATTCCTACCCATCCTCATCAATACCTCAGCCGCGTTTTCGGGTGGTGAGTGTTGGGCGTCGTCGAGCAGTATTATTGAGTCGTCGAAGGTCCTGCCCCTCAGGTAGTTTACATCCGTGACGACAACCTTACCCTCCCTCAGGAGCTTCTCCAAATCCTCCTTCTTAACCATGTCGCCCAATATGTCGTAGAGGTATTGTGAAGCCACCTCATAGTATAGGTTCCCCAGGGCCTCAGGGGACTCTAATTTACCGCTCGTTATGTCGACGAGGGGCCTTGCTATTATAAACCTCTTATATTGCCCAGCCAAGACTGCCGATATGCCGTATACCACTGTTATGAAGCTCTTCCCAGTCCCTGTTGGGCCAAATACGCCGACTACTTCGTTACCCTGGTCTTTAAGCACGTTAATCAGCCTCTCCTGCCCAACTGTAAGGGGCTTTATGCTCTCGAAGAGGGTCGACATCGTAACCTTATCGATTTAACAATTTATAAACTTTTATCAGGCTAAGTGGAGGGTTAGGAGTATGTGTCTAGGGTTATTTCAGCTATATCGTAGGCATATGCAGCCAACCTACCCACAGACTCAAGTATCAGGTTTATGGGGCCTGCAACCCCATGCCTCCTGAGGAGTTCATTAACCTTTATGCGCCTTGAAGCCACCTCATCCCTGACGTCTAATATGCCTTGGGCCTTATCAACATCCTTAGATATGAAGGCCTGCACGGCGTCCTTATGCAGATTAACTATGTCGTTGCCCAGCGATACTATTGAGCCAGCCACATCGCTGTCCACTGAATCAACCTCACTCATCCACTGGGCTATCCTCCAGGCGTGGTCGCCGGACCTCTCAATGGACTTAGACACGAGGAGGTATGATAGGAGTTCAACCTTGTCGCTAAGCCCAATGCTGCTTATTGGCAATAGGCCGTTCATAGCCATGTTTATCAGCCTGTGTATCAGCAGGTAGCTCCTATCAACATCATAGTCCCTGTCCAATATGTCGCTTATCATGGACTTCCTGTCGCCTGGCCTGAGGAGGAGTAGGGATAGTGCATCCCTAAACATGCCTGCAACCACATTACTCATCCTTAGGACGAAGCCGCTTAAGGGCATGCTCCCCGTCGGCGCAAGTACCGTTACGCTGATTTTACCCTCGCCGGACGACACAACCTCGGCCATGGGTATTCTAAGCGATAGCTCGTCTATAATCCTCTCAATAGTGGCCTTATTGAAGTCGCTTGGGAAGGTTACTACTATTGACTGTACGCCCTTTAGGAATGAGCTGATAACCCTCCTAACCACAGACCCCTCGGTATCACCCGGCTGAACTACAATAACCCTCCTGGACTCGGCATACTGCCTAACGTTGAGCGGTATTACCGCTATTTCATGCCCCCTATGCTCAAGGTATACCGAGTCGCCTGGCCTGAGGTTAAGGGCCTCAACCCACCTTTTAGGTAGGGTAACGGCTAGTGAGGATTTGCCGACTAGCTGAATCTTCCTAACCTCACCACCTTTACCGCTTGACATTTTAGCTGAACCTAAACTGAGGCCTTATAAACCATACAGCGGCTTCAGGCCTTGGCTAAAATTTATAAGCTGACGGGTTTAAAGCCCTGTGCCACATAGGTCTAGGCATAAGCGTGGCAGTAGTGGATCTGTCAGGCCCGCCACAAAGACCATACCCCCGTGGGTAACCTACTCCCCTGAGGATGTTGAGAAGCTTGTCGTTGAATTGGCCAGGAGGGGCTTCACGCCATCCATGATAGGCGTCATTTTGAGGGACCAGTACGGGATACCCCTGGTTAAGGTTATTACAGGCAAGAGCGTTAAGGAGATTTTGGAGGAGCATGGGTTGAAGCCCCAAATACCTGAAGACCTAATGGCGCTCATTAGGAGGGCTTTAAGGATTAGGAGGCACCTTGAGGAGCACCCCAAGGACATGTCTGCTAGGAAGGGCCTAATACTAGTCGAGTCTAAGATACATAGGTTGGTTAAGTACTATAAGAGGGTTGGTGAACTACCCCCAGACTTCGAATATAGCCCTGAACGCTTCGCACTCTCAGCCTAACCTAACCTCAACGCACCTCTCACCACACCTACCCCCACCATACATTATCGCCCTACTGTAGCCTGGGGCCTTCAACTCAACCCCATCGTACTCAATAACCCTGCCGTCCCTTAGTGTTATTTTGCCGACCCCATAAACCCTGACCTCGCTGGCTGTGGGTATTATAGAGTTGTGCCTTATGTACATTGGGAATTCTTGGCTAGTCCTAATCCACGTGGGGCCCTCATACTCCTCGCAGCTCCACCAATCAACCCACCTACCCTTAGGCAGGTACACAGACCTGGAGTCGCCATATATCTGGGGCGCGTAGAGTAGGCCTCCACCAACCATGTATTCGTCAATTATGTGGTATGCGTCTTCATCGTCCTGGAAGTGGTAGGCCAGGGGCCTAACTATCGGGTGCCCCGCCTCATGGGCCTCCCTAGCCAGGGCGAGGAGGTATGGCATTAGGCTCCTCCTCAGCTCAATAGCCCTCTTAACGGCGTTTGCGTAATCGCCCCTCAGCAAGTATACCTCCCTATCGGGGCTGCTGCCGCTCGTATGGACTCTGAAGAATGGGAAGAATAACGCAGCCCTGAAGTACTTGACCAGTAGTTCGCCCTGGTCTGCATATGGCCTATACTTCCTTAAATCACCCCTACCTATGAACCCCCCTATGTCGCATCCGAAGAAGGGCACCCCTGAAAGGCCCATGGATTCAACCAACTGCATTTGGAGCAGTATGTCGTCTTGGGACGGCGTATTGTCGCCAGACCATAGGAATGCATACTTCTGGATTCCCGCATATCCAGCCCTGGACAGTATGAAGGGCTTATCGTGGCCAGCCCTCCTAAGCCCCTCGTAGGTGGCCATTGCCTGGAAGTATGGGTAGGCGTTCCTGGCCAGCTCATGC
>CAYFHR010000105.1:0-4403 GCA_964343155.1 uncultured Thermoproteaceae archaeon
CCCTGCTTCATGCTTGAGCCAATATTGAAGAAGCTCGCCGCCGACCTAGCCAACTACGGCGTTGGGTTTGGCAGGGTTAACGCTGATGAGGAGCCTGAAATAGCGGCCAGATACTATGTAATGAGCCTACCCACAGTCATAATATTTAAGGAGGGCGACCCAGTTGACGAAGTTATAGGCGTGGCCCCCAGGAAGGTCTTTGAAAGCAAAATCATGAGGGTGCTCAATTCATGAAGCCCATACTACTTGGCATAGATGGAATCGGCTACGGAAGCTTCACGGAATGCGAATTAAACAACCTAACATACCTGGTGAACAGCGTCAATAGGGGTGTTATCGAGAATCCGGACTTGAAGGATCCGTATAGGGCCTGGTGGAGCGTATTGATGATGGAGCCCGTCAGCAGTGCGCCTGCTATTAGGCCTGAGGAATCCATGCTGGTTAGGCTTGTTAAGGCGGCGCTGGTAAACATACCTGTATCAAACCCAACATACGGCATCTACAGCATTCCAATGGATTCATCAACACCAGCTGAGGAGGAGGTAAGTAGGGTGATTGAGGCCGCACTACGCGAGGCTGAGGATAAACCAGTTGTAGCAGCCATAACTGCCGTGGATAGGTTTAAGGATAGGGCTGACCTGTGTAACGTATATAGGGTGGTTGACGAGGGTGTTGGGGAATTGTTGAAGGAGGCCGACGACTTCATAATATTCTCACCCTACGGCGAACCTGAGGGTGGAGAATACTACAGCTACGGCATATACCTAAGCACAGTGCCTAGGCCTAGGCCCCACGACACCGTTAAGGTGTTTGAAGTACCTGCACTATTCGCAGAGTTGGCTTCAAGGGTTTAGGCGGCCCTGGGGGCTACAAAGTATGTCAGGTAGCCTGAGGCGAATTCGTAGGTTAGCTTAATGGGCTTATTTGAGGCCAGCTCTATTGTGACGTATTCGCATATGGGCTTCATCTGCCTAGACATGTCGAGTAGGTAGTCAAGCGAATATGTGGCTTCATGCTTCTCGGAGGCTGCATACTCCTGGAATACCTCGTCACTGCTCTGGAACTGGACCTCGTAATACCTGCCCCCATCCCCAATAGCCCTCACGGAGAATGCCGACGGGTCGATGGATATAGTCACCGCGTCGCTTATCTCGCTGGCCGCTAGTAGGGCGTCGTAGAACTGGTCTATGCTCATCCTAACCCTGGTTGGGTACTCTATGTTTAATTCAGGCACCTCCTCCTGGGATACGTCAACTATAGGTAGGTAGAACCTCCTATACATCCCGCTCTCCTTACCCTTAGCGCCGTAGTATATAGTCATTATAAACCTCCCCCTACCCTTATCAATGCCCAGCTCAACCTTATCCTTAGCCCTAATCCTCTTGGCAAGCTTCTTAACGGTGTCGAAGATTAGGCCAACCTTAACAGTCTCCGTTATGTTAACCTCCTCAAGGGCCGTCGAGGGTATGTTCAATGATATTAAGGCCACCTTAGATGGGTCTATAGCCTTAAGCGTAATTCCATCAGGGCCCATTGTGAATAGGCCCTCGTTAAGCAGTTGGGCTAGGCTTAGGAAAACGTACCTAACCTCCTTACCCTTAGGGAACGAGAACGTGTATATTGTCCCTGTTGGCGTAGCCTCCTCAGTCAATGAGCCTGCACCAGCCTCCTCGGGCTGCTCCTCAACCTCCCCAGGCTGTTCAATGCCCTCAGACTCCTCGCCAGCCTCCTCCTCAGGCTCCCTCTCCTCATTTTCGCCAGGCTCCTTAGACATCGCCTATAATCCTTTAACTGCCTTATTAAGGTTACTGGATTTTAGACACAGGTAATATCCACTATGGATTCAACTATTTAAGCCCTTCAACATTCCAGCCCTGTGGATCAGGTTAAAGTTAGGGCTGGCGAATACATAAGGGTGGGGGGGCCCGCCATGATTGAGGTTGCCTCAGGTAAAGTATACCTACTGGGCGCGGTGTATGAGTCGGGCTCTAGGTTCACGATACTTAGGGCTAGGAGGGTTGTGGCAAAGGTGCTTGAGGACTCTGTGCTCAACATTGTCCTAGGCCCCCAGGGGTTTATAGATAAGCCTAGGCCTGGGGAGGAGGTTGTTGATGAGTGGGATTCGAAGCTACCCAAGGACATTAAGGGGGGTTTAATAGTCATATTGGGTGGTATGGATTCTGGCAAAACCACGGTAACGACAATGCTGGCCAATAAGGCGTCTTTAATGAATATGAAGGTTGGCGTAATAGATGCTGACCCAGGGCAAAACGATATAGGCCCCCCAGCATCCATATCATGTTCAATATTGTTGGGCAGCAGGATAACTCACCTAAGCCAGCTGAGCCCTATCAGGCAGGTATTCCTAGGCTACACCAGCCTTGAGGGTAATTGGCAGAGGGCTGTTGAGGCAATTAGGAAGCTTGTAGATTACCTCAAGAATGCCGAGAAGGCTGACGTAATACTCGTCAATACGGACGGCTGGGTTGATGGTGAGGAGGCTGTTAAATACAAGCTAACCCTCGTTAAGGCCCTTGAACCCACCCACGTGATTGTGATGAGGAAGGGCGGCGAGGTTGATGAAATAATTAAAGGCGCATCGGGCCTTAACGTAATAGTATTGAACGCACCCCCAATACTTAGGGTTAGGAATAGGAGTGATAGGAAGGTGCATAGGGATATGGGCTACGGCAGATACCTATCGCCGTCGAGGGACGTAACCTTCAACATGTCTGAAGTACCCATAGTCAACATGCCCATATCGCCAAGCCCCCTAGACCCCAGGGTGGCTAAGCTCATTTTAAACTACCTGAGGGTTAGGGCGCAGGCGGTGAGCTACAGGGGTAATGTAGTGACTGTCGTTACCCAGGACGCCCAGGAGCCTTCGATTAGGCCAATACCAGGGGGTTATGCGCTAATACTGCCCCAGGACTGGGAGAGGGGCCTCCTAGTAGGCCTTGAGGATTCTGAGGGCTTCCTAGTATCGTTAGCGGCCTTGAAGAAGGTTGATTTAAGGAATGGGAGGATTGTCGTATCAGTGCCTAGGAGCCTGGCCAGTAGGCAAATATCTGAGGTTAGGGGAATTAGGGTTGGCTCAATTAGGCTTGGTGAAGACTATAGTGAGGTTGGTAAATTCAGCATATTAACTAGGGTTGAGAGGATTCTGCATGCTTCAGGTTAAGGGTAGTTAGGTTAATAATAGCCCTACAACACACTAACTGTGGGTGTAACAGAACTCGGCAAACTGATACCAGACAGCATTAGGAGGAGGGTTGCCCTGGAGCAGCTGAATGGTAAGTTGATAGCCCTGGACGCATATAATGCGCTATACCAATTCCTCGCATCGATAAGGCAGCCTGACGGAACACCCCTAATGGATTCCAGGGGCTTTGTGACAAGCCACCTGAGCGGCCTCCTCTACAGGACGATAAACCTGCTTGAGGCCGGTGTAAAGCCCGTATACGTGTTCGACGGTAAGCCGCCTGAGTTGAAGCTATTGGAGATTGAGAAGAGGAGGAGGGTTCGTGAAAAGGCCGTCGACGAGTGGATTAAGGCTATTGAATCTGGCAGGAGGGAGGAGGCTAGGAAGTATGCCCAAAGGGCCCTATTTCTAACGAACGAAATGGTTGATGAGGCTAAGAGGCTGCTGGACGCAATGGGGATACCGTGGGTCCAGGCGCCAAGTGAGGGGGAGGCCCAGGCAGCCTACATGGCGTCTAGGGGCATTGCGTGGGCTGCCGGAAGCCAGGACTACGACTCACTCCTCTTCGGCTCACCAAGGCTTGTAAGGAACCTGACAATTACGGGGAGGAGGAAGCTCCCAGGTAGGGAGGAGTATGTTGAGGTTAACCCCGAGGTTATTGAGCTCAACGATGTTTTAAGGGCGTTGAGGCTTAAGGATAGGGCCCAGTTAATAGACCTGGCAATACTACTGGGCACGGACTATAACCCAGAGGGTGTACCCGGCATTGGGCCTCAAAGGGCTTTAAGGCTAATATACGAGCTCGGTAGCCTAGACAAGATGCTGAACACCGTGCTCAAGAACGCGAACTTCCCAGTTGACCCGCTTAAAATCAGGGAGTTCTTCCTAAAACCCCCTGTAGCCGATGTTGAGGTGAGGTTCAGGGGCTTTGACGAGAAGGCAATATTCGATATACTTGTACAGGAGCACGACTTCAACATTGATAGGGTTAAGAACGCTGTTGAACGCCTAAAGAAGGCATATAACAGGGTTAGGGGTTCGACAACGCTCGACTCCTTCTTCGGATAGAGGCCTTAACAAAACCCCTGATCGTCAATAAATATATCTTATATAGATCGCCCCTCCTAGCATTCGTAATAGATACTAGGCCAATCAACATGACTAGCGCCAACGCCTTAATAATCTTAAAAATCCCCATTAG
>CAYFHR010000106.1:0-4386 GCA_964343155.1 uncultured Thermoproteaceae archaeon
CCACCTAACCTGCCTAATGGGTATTAGGCTTAGGCCTAGGGCTAGGAGCTCATTGAACCTGGCAGACATTAAAGATAAGTAATATAGTAGGTACGCATTCGTTAGGGCCCATTGGGCCTGCCACGTGAAGTACCTTGAAACTTCACTGAGGTAGTAGCCTACAGGCGATATGAAGGGTAGGGTTGTTAAGGTGACTTCGGTGACGTATAGTTGGGTTAGTGAGCTTGATATTGAGGAGTATAGGTTTTTAAACACTATGGAGGCTGATGAAGGGTCCTTAACAATGTATGGTATTCCGAGGTTGTTAAGCAGAATCGCCGTGACGTATCCTCCATAGTTGGCTAGGCTGCTTAAGGCTAGGTATGTTGCGAAGCCCATCAACGAGTCGACAACATGCTCCTCGCCAGCAGCCCTCATAGGTGCAGTACCCTTCAGCCTAAGCATGTAGCCGTAAGCTATGTTAAGAGCCAAACCTGTGAGGGCTATACATAGGCCTAACGACATTAAGCACTGCATGGAGATGCTTAGCTAGGCTACTTTTAAGGGGGCGTTAAGTAGGGTTAAGGTGAACTAGGCCTTAACCATACATCAAACAGCGGTTTACCTAAGCCACAGATGCAGCATGTATGAGGGCTGGGTTAAGCAACATAGTCTGGACTATTATAGGTATAGTGCTTTCAGTGTTTATAGCCGCCATACTTTGGATGTATGCGTCAGGCAGCATCGCATCATATAGCCAAGTCATAGTTGACTCAAGCCAAATCGTCCCCGGCATGGTTCAGGTAACCATTAGAAATATGGGCCTAGGCCCCGTTAACGTCGTGGGGGTCGAGTTCGTAAACCAAAATGGCCAGCAGGTCTCAGGGTGCACACCCTATGAAGCGTACTTAAATGGAGTCGCCATAAACTACACGCTACCCATAGTTATTAGAGGGGGGAGCCAGTTAACGATAGATGCGGAAGGGCCTGGATGCGCCAACGCATACTACGTCGTGGTTAAGACCAATTCAGGCTACTTCAGCGCCATAGTGAATAGTTGAAAATAACCATGTTGAGGCGTAGCCCTGTTAAAAATGGATTACTCATACTTGTCAAGGTGCCGTCAGCCCTACCCGTTAATAAGAAGGTCGCCTCCTGGAGGTTGGGCAGGAGGTGCCAGGTACTGGGCATAGACCTACCTTTAATGGGCGAAGACCTACTGGTAGCCCACAGGGTCTTGGGGTTGTTTAACGTGGTTGTTGAGGGTGAGTTAAGTACGGTGGGTAGTATTGCGTCAAGGTGCATTTCACCCAATTGGGTGTGTAGGATGCTTAGGTCGATTGAGTATTGGCCCCTTGGTGAGGTTAATGGATCTGAATGCTACACAGTGCCGATACCTCCAATCGAACCTGCATCAACAATACTGGGCTTCACAACAATAATACCCCTCACGAGGATTCTTGGATTAGGCTTAATCTACGAGGTTTACAGCGATCAATGGGCCCATTTAATAGACCTATTACTCTACCTGAAGTTGAGGGGCGTTAAATTAGCGGTATACACGTCTAATGTAGGTAATGTGCCTAGGCACGTATTTGATAAAGTCGTTGAAAGGGGTAGGGGTATATTTGAGGTGCCTCAGGCGGTTGAGGGGCCGAGTGTTGAGGAGCTTGAGAAATTGGTGTTCGACGGCTTTGAAGACTACATACCCTTAAGGGCTGTGGTGGATTCAGGCATAGACATAGATGCCGTGAATAAGCTCATAATATACAATAGGGCTAGGCTAAGCCTAATGGATGGGAATATTGTATTGAGGAGGGTTAAGGATTAGTCACTTCTCAATTAGGCCATAGGGCAGTACCTGATGCATCAACTCGACGTGGGCTAGTAGCGTTCTTCTACAGCAATACCTCCTGACGCCCAATTCATCAAGGACCTTTGCCGGGTCCTCGCCCTTAAGGACCCTCTCCTTGAAGGGCTCCCACAAATGGCCTAGGGGCCTACCACAGGTCCAGCACCTTATGGGCGTTATCACGCCTCAACCACAATGTGGGCTTTAATAAATGTTTCGCAAATCACCTATAGGCCTTCTGCCTCTTACTCCTAGCATGCTTTAACCCAGGCTTCTTAGGCTCAGTCCTCCTCTCATCGCCCTTTATCATAGATGGGTCGTAGAGCATGTATAGGTCTAGGAGCTCCCTGCTTTGGAAATACTCAACTAGGCCCCTGGCAATAGCCATCCTGACGGCGGATGCCTGGCCCATGAAGCCCCCACCCCTTACCTTAACGTCTACGTCGACTTTATTCACCAAATCTGCGCCGGCCAGTATTAGGGGCTCCATCATTTTAAGCCTGGCGACCTCAATAGGCCATATTGAGATTGGGACCCCATTAACCCTAACCACGCCTGTACCCTTTCTAACGACTGCCCTGGCTATTGCAGTCTTCTTCTTGCCAACCGCAATAACCACCTTCTCCCCACCAACCTCCTGTGCTGTGGTGAATGGTATTTGCCTAATCGCCCTAGATTCGCCAGCCACCTCCCCTGTGGACACATCAGCCCCCTATTCTGCTGTTAATAAGCTTAACTTGAAGAACCCTGCTTTAGCTACCGGATTCACCCTGCTGAGGCTGCTGTACTGGTTGGGCAGCCTTGAGCAGTTTTGATGTTGGGGCTATGCCAATCTTATCCTCAAGGTCCCTGGGTACGAGGTAGCCGGGTGACCTTACCTTAACACCATTTATCGCAATGTGGCCATGTACAATCATTTGCCTAGCCTCATGTATACTGCGGGCAAGCCCCTTCCTATAGACTAGGGTTTGTAGCCTCCTCTCGAGTATTGCTGTTACGTCTAGGGCTAGTATTGAGTCTAGGGGTACATTGGCGTCGGGTATTATACCCATTTTAAACAGCCTCTCCTTAAGCTTAGCCTCATATGAGGACCTGGCCTCCATGGGCATTGAAAGTATTTCCCTAGCCCTATGCTTAATATCCCTCAGCATTGTCTTAGCCAGCCAAAGCTCCTTCTTATTCCTAAGGCCATACTCACCAACGAGCCTAAGCTCCTCAAGCAGCAGTTGGCTGTTCCAAAGCCTCTTAGGCTTCCCCCCAATATACTTCTTCTTAGGCCTCTTCGGATCTCCCATCAACCGGCCCCTTAGCTAAGTTATATAAACATTACTGAGGCCACTACATGGGCATGAATGTTGGTTCGCTATCTGTTGCAGGCCTAATGTCAGGCCTCTCTAAGGCATCCCTAATATGTTTGGGCAGCGTAAACATGTAGGCGTGCGTCAAGCCATCGTAGTAGCGTAGCGGCTTCGTCAAACTGGCCCTAAGCACATCATCTATCTGGCTTGGTGATAGGGATACTGGATCCCTCGAATCTGAGGCTATTGCAAACCCCCAGGGTGCATCGTATGAATACATGTATGTTTGGTAAACTCTAACATACTTAAACACCTGCTCAAGCGTCTTCTTAATCG
Source organism: uncultured Thermoproteaceae archaeon (assembly GCA_964343155.1). Classification (GTDB taxonomy): domain Archaea; phylum Thermoproteota; class Thermoprotei; order Thermoproteales; family Thermocladiaceae; genus Caldivirga. The sequence goes on from CAYFHR010000106.1 coordinate 3,466, forward strand.
TCGCCAGGACCCTGACGGCGTAGGCCATGTTTGTGGCCTGGGTAACTAAGACCCCGCCGTCGTTAAGCCTGGATTTGGCTAACCTATAGAATTCGACAGTGTACAGCAGGTATGATGGGCCGCCTTCAAGTGGGTCTGTGGCATCTACGATAATTACGTCGAACTTATCGTTAACTGAGCCCAGGTACTTCCTACCATCATCGATGATTACCCTTAACCTGGGGTCATTCAATGCATCACCCCACATTTCGGGTAGGTACCTTTTTGTGACGTTAACCACCTCCTCATCGATATCAACCATCCTAACCTCCTCAACACTCCTCCATTTAAGAACCTCCCTGGCAGTTGCCCCCTCACCACCACCTATTATAAGCACCCTCCTCGGTGAGCCGTGCGTAACCATTGCCGGGTGCACTAGGGATTCGTGGTATACGAATTCGTCGAATAGTGAGCTTTGAACCTTACCATCAAGCACAAGCGCCTTACCCAAATCCTTAAAGACAACAACCTCAATCCTCTGGTACTTGGAGGCGCCTGAATATAGAACTGCGTCAACAGCCCTAATATGCCAGCTGAAGGGTGTTTCAAACTCGATGAAGAACGTCCCCATTCTACTTAACTCACTTAAACTCATCCAACCGCCCAGTGTAGGTTAATAGTGAAGACTTTATTAACATTACCCAATACGTTAGAGGGTAAGGTTTATAAACAGACACCGTTAGCAAGCCACAGCGGGGTAGGGAAGCCTGGTTATCCTGCGGGGCTCATAACCCCGAGGTCCCGGGTTCAAATCCCGGCCCCGCTACTAGCGTCATGGCTACACCTAATCTATAGGTCCTGGACCTAATCTAGTATAGCTTTACGGCATTTTACGTTGATTTACAATATTTAATCTGCAGCAGCATTGATTTTTAGGGTTTT
>CAYFHR010000107.1:0-4384 GCA_964343155.1 uncultured Thermoproteaceae archaeon
TATTGCCTCTAAGGTCTTCCGCTTAACGTAAACCCCCTTTAAGGCACCTTTAAGCAGGTTGATCTCCCTAACCTCCTTCACCATTCTAAGCCTCTTAAGTGTCTTAATAGCCCTATATCGCCTATATTCGCTAATAAGATCTATTGACATACATTAGCCCTAAGCCAGCTTCCCTTTTAAACATTTCGCAACATGTACTAGGAGGGGGCTGATGCCTTATCAAGGACCCCCACCGGGATACCCCTAGTCTCAACGCCATATATGAACCATGCCAATGACGCAGCGGCGCCTACACCGTAGAGTATTAGGTTCGCTAGCAGGTAGAGGTATGTTGAGGCTGACGATAGCAGGTAGTATATCAAATAGATGTATATTGACCAGGCAATGAGCCTAACAACACCAATCCAAGTTGCCCTCACGCCTGTTGGGAATAATTCAGGTTCTAGAAGTGTCCTAACGGCCCATCCAAACTCGCTAAACACCATATTTAGGAACAGCAGTATGAAGAATATTGTCAATGATGAGGCTAACGGAGTCTTCACCAAGATACCGTATATGATGAATATAGGTATCATGGTTACTAAACCCCCTAGGTAGGATATTAGAGTAAAGGACTTCCTCGAAATCGAATCAATGGCAAGCCCTATTAAGCCTGCTAACGATGCGCCTAGATTAGCTAGAAGTATGGTTAATGAGGATAGGTACTCACTTGAACTTATGGGTAATGTGCCCAGTAGCGTTATGTAATATGCCATTAGGCCATATGTCGATAACTGGGTTATGCCTATGAGCGATAGGAATAGAGCCCTGAACCAGGTCGGCGGCATTTTAACTGCCGGGCCTGTGGAATAGTCCTCTAGGGCGTATTTCAAACCTTCCCTCTCAGCTATTTCAATGGCCTCACTAACCCTACCCCTAACCTTAAGCCACCTGACGGATTCAGGTAAGGCTAACCTGATTGCAGCTGCCACGGCGATTGTGGCTAAGGTTATTAAGATCATGGATATTAATGCTACGTAAGTCACCTCAAATGAAACGCCAAGCACGACTACTAGTGAAGCTATTACTGCCCCAATATTAGCGAAGTTAGGCACTATGACGAGTGCCATACCCCTACGTTCAGGAGGCATTAACTCTGTTAAAGCAGCTAATGCTGGAGGCTCCTCACCACCAATACCAAACTGGCTTAACATGTATGCTACCAGGAATAGTATGAAAATAGGCATTATAGGCAGGGCCTTAATCGAATTCAAGTATATTGAAAGCGCCATACCTATGAGCCCTATTGAATAAATACTCATTGTTAGAAATAATATATTCCTCCTACCTACTAAATCAGATAACCTACCCATAGCCACGTTACCTACCATTAATGCTAAGGGGCCTAGGGCGGCTGATAGGGGGGTAAGCCATTTAGGTATTAGGGAGCTGAAGTACTTAAGGGTCAGGATTCCACTGGCCGATATCAAACCCCATATTAGGAATGACATGGAGTAGCTTGCAAATACCGCATAAAGGGCCCTCCCTAACCTAGCCTCGTTAACCATGTTATTGGTGGCCAATAACAAACTTATAAATTTTTCCTCAGGAGCGGCGGTCTTCATCAACCCTCAGTTGGGTTTCAACACATCACCTAAGACCCATAGTGCTGAGGATTTTAAAACTGCAATTAGGTGGAGCTAAGGCCGTTTTAAGGATAAGTCGCCTAAAAGCGTCCAATATTTTTATTTAGAATATAAGTACCTGATAGCCGTTATTCATGTAATACGCTATCCTTTCACCAGCTGGGGCTAGCCTTAAACCTATCTGGACTAGGGATCCTTCAATATTCCTACCCCTAGCGTAGTTAACACAGCCGCTGTCAATGGCTCCAGCCCTTAGGAGCTTCTCGAAATTATCTCTAGCAGCGCCCTCAAGCTTAAGTAGCCTTTCCTGTGCAGGCCCCCAGAAAATCACCTTGATGTCCTCAAACCTGTTGGTCCCCACGGAGTTTGCAGCCATTGTTAAGGCTAGGTCCATTTTAACGTCATTACTTATTATCACGAATAATACCTTAACCATAGCCATCAGTAACATTGCCTCATTTTAAGAGGTTTAAACGGCTGTTACTGCATTTTGAAGTTTGGGGAAGGGTTTAAAAAACTTTAGGGTTGCCCTAAAGGCCATGGAGGCGGCGAGCAAGGCCTCCTCAGGCAGGTTGACGATACTTGGGTTAACGTCAATAGGGCACTTCGTTAATGATGGAAACATGTGGCTCATACCAGGGATAATACTGCCTGCACTAAACCAGATGGGCGTCAACTACGCGTTAATTGGATTAATATCCGCACTTTACGCAGCTGTATCAGCCTTAGCAAGCCCCCTTGTGCCATTGAGCATCAGGTGGTTTAAGGGCCATATGAAGGCCATGGCTGTTGGAATGTTTCTGTGGGCATTTGCAATAGGGTTAGCATCGATAGGATTCTACATACGTAATATTCCACTGATAGCGCTGGGCGTAGTATTGGCAGGCATAGGGGGTGCATACTATCATCCCGTGGGTAGTGCACTGCTCTCAGCAACATATGGAGGTAATGCTGGCCTAGCCCTAGGGGTTAATGGGGCCTTTGGAAGCCTTGGAAGGACACTATACCCATTCATAGGCTCAGTCCTAATCTTCGCAGGGGCAGTGGGCGCATTCTACAGGCTTTGGATACTAGCCCTGGTAACAGCGTTAATAGGCATTGGCGTATTAACCTACGGCATCTTAAAATTCGACGTGGGGGCAGTGGGTGGATTTAGGGACCCGGCCAAGGGTTCTTCAACACCATTGAAAGCCTCAATATATTTAATAGTGCTTTTAACAATTATAACACTCCTCAGAAATGCGGCTGGCCAGGGCATACAGACGTTCCTTGGGATATATATAAATAAGGTCCTTGGAATTAAGCTAAGCTTAACGTATGGCGAGGTGCTGTCGCTAATATTGGCGTTCGCCATAGTTGGCCAGCCGCTGTTAGGCTATTTGAGTGATAAGGCTGGTAGGAGGCTTATGGCGTCCCTATCTACAATACTGTTTGCGCTATTCTTCATAGCGTTCGCGTATACGAATAATTTAGCCTTCATAATATTGTCGATGATGTTCGTCTTAAGCAACTTCCCCTTAATAATGGCTATTGTCGGCGACCTATTCCCAAGGGAGCAGGTGAGTTGGGCAACTTCAATAGTTTGGAATGTGGCTGTTACCGGGGGTAATGTCTTGGGCTCAGCCCTGGCGGGTGCCTTGGCGCAATTCTACGTCCCAATCTATGGCGAGGGTGATGCCCTTAAATACGCGCTCCTAATAATGATGTCCCTGGCCTTCACCTCAGGGATACTGTGGGTTATGGTGCCTAAGCCTCCTAAGAGGAGTAGGGTGCCTTTATTCGGTTAATCAGTGGCGAAAAGCCAAATCACTGGTCATCTAAGTCCTGGCTCATCACCGGGGCTAAGGCTTAGGCGAGATTTAATAAGCTTACCTAACACCCCTATTCATGACTTCTAAAACCTCCTCAACACTATTAGGCACCTCCATGGGCCCCATCCTGCTTACCTTCACGGCAGCCGCAGCATTGGCGAACCTGAGTATTTGGCCAATATCCCAACCCTTGAGGTAGCCGTATATGAAGGCTGCATTGAAGACGTCGCCTGCGCCTGTTGGGTCAACTTCATTAACCTTATATGCAGGTTCATCGAATCGGCCACCCTTTAGGAAGGCTGACGAGCCGCGGTAACCCCTCTTAACGGCAATAATCTTAATCCCCAGGTTAATCAACCTGTCGACAGCATCCTTCAAATTATCCGTACCCACAATGGCTTTAACCTCATCCTCACCTGCAAGAAGTATGTCTGTGCTTTTAAGCACGTTTAGTAGGGTTTCCCTGACCTGCCCCACATCCATTAACTCAACCCTTATGTTGGGGTCGAAGGAAACCAATACGCCACCCCTCTTTGCTTCGTTTATCGCCTTGATGCAGGCCTCCATCGGCCCCTTAGCAATATACATTGTTGAGCCCGATACATGGAGTACCCTTGCCCCCTTCACGTAGTTTTCATCAACCATGCCTGGGTTTAGCTTAGCCGACGCAGACCACTTAAGGTTGAATATGAACCTCCTTGAACCTGACTCATCATAGGCCACGAAGGATAACCCCGTGAAGGCAGATTCATCAACCTTAATCATGCTTGTGTCAACGTTATCCCTCTTAAACCTGTTTATTATCAATCTGCCGAATTCGTCAGGCCCAACAACGCCTATGAAGCCTGCCCTAAGCCCAAGCCTAGATGCCGTATCTATGGTTATTGCAGGGGCGCCGCTTGGGAAGGGGCCCATGTATAGGTCTGGCGCCTCGTGGGAAATCCCCCT
>CAYFHR010000108.1:0-4335 GCA_964343155.1 uncultured Thermoproteaceae archaeon
GCAGTCCTGGTAAGCCAATATGCACCCACTACAGAGATGTCCTTCGGATTCGGCCTGGAGCATATTGCGGACGGGATAATACACCTATGGATGGATAATGTACAGGAAACCAAGACGATTAGGAGGTGGTTAATAATTAAGAAGATGAGGCTAACAAACCACGCCAAGAACGCCTTCCAAATAGACATACAGCCCGGTAAGGGCTTCACAATAATTCAGGGCGAGGAGGGTTAGCTAAAGCCTAATCCTGTTAACATACCTAGCGTCGAAGCATGACCTGGTGCCGAGGTGGCATGCGTTACCTATTTGGTAAACCTTAAGCAGTATGGCATCCCCATCGCAGTCTATCCTGTAGTCTATCAGATACTGGTAGTGGCCGCTGGTCTCCCCCTTAAGCCAAAGCCTCCTACGGCTGATGGACCAGTAATGGACCATTCCCGTGGTCAGGGTTTTAACGACAGCCTCCTTATTCATGTTAGCCACCATTAAGACGTCCTTAGTTTCATAGTCCTGGGCCACCGCGACCACCGTATTGTCGACATGCCTATACCATAGAGATTCAGCAACCTTAAGGGCCTCCTCGTAGCTTAACCTAAGGACCCTTAAACCGTTGGGTAGGCTCACGTGGGTTAGGGGATATTTAGGTTATAAAGATTGCCTGGCAGCTTATTTAAACTCAATGCCTAGTAGGCCCAGTGGCCTGTAGCTTCATAGAAACCTTAAGCAGGGTCATTGATGAGAGGATCAGTAGCGGCGACCCTAGGAGCTATACATATAGGTTATATAGGGGTGGTTTAGGCCAGGTTGGTAAGAAGGTTGGTGAGGAGGCTGTTGAGGTTGTCGTAGCCGCAATGTCCGGCGACAGGTCGGCTGTGGTTAATGAGGCGGCGGACTTAATATACCACCTGCTCGTCCTGCTCAGGTCTATGAAGATAAGCTTTGATGAAGTATGTGCGGAGCTTGAGAGGAGGCATAGGGTTGGTGTTGGGTATGGTTAAGGTAGGTCTACTGAACTACGGGGTTGGCAACCTGGGAAGCCTCACAAACGCATTATCTAGGGTTGGGGCTGAGGCAGTGGTTATTAACGAGGCCTCCTCCCTAAAAAACGTAGATGCCCTAATCCTCCCGGGGGTAGGCTCCTTCGACGCCGCGGCCAGGCGCATCATGGATTTCGTAGATTTGATAAACGGGGTTAGGGGGTCAATACCGATAATGGGCATTTGCCTAGGCCTACAATTAATGTTTGAGTCCAGTGACGAGGGGGTGTTGAGGGGGTTGGGCTGGTATGGTGCCAGGGTTAGGAGGCTTAGCCACCCAAGGCTACCCCACATAGGTTGGGGTAGGGTTAAGGTCGTTAAGCCATGCAGCATTATTGGCGCTGACGGATACTTCTACTTCATGCACAGCTACGCTGTATTAGACTACGTAAACCTGCCATACGCAGGCATAAGCAGGTATGGTGGTGAGGAATTCTTAAGCGTCCTATGCGACGAAAAGGCGGCAACCTACGGTACGCAGTTCCACCCTGAGAAAAGCTCCAGGGGCGGCTTAATCATCCTTAGTAACTTTGTTAAACTTGCAAAGTCATGAAAGTATTCGCATATGTACTATGTAAGGTTTATTAAGGGTATTGAGGCTGGCGCCTGTGTACGGTTATTCAGGGAGGTTCCTCAAGGTTAACCTGTCTAAGGGTAGTGTAGAGCCTATTGAAGTTAAGGAGCCTACGCTAAGGATGTTTATAGGTGGTAGGGGCCTTGGATTAAAAATGATCTTCGACATGGGTTTAGGCAAGTCAATAGACCCATACGGCCCCGAGAACCCCCTGATAATTGCAACGGGCCCACTTGGAGGAACCAGGATACCTATGGCAACTAGGGCTGCCGCAATATTCAAGTCACCCCAGTCGAATAGGTGGAGCTACGCCACAGTTGGGGGGACATTGGGGGCCTACATGAAGTTTGCGCAGGTTGACGCATTGGTGATTGTGGGTGCCTCAGAGAAGCCGGTAATGCTGGTAGTGTCTGATGGTAAAGTTGAGGTTAGGGATGCTAGAGACCTATGGGGCCTTGACGCCGTTGAGGCTGAAAGGGCCATTAAGAGGGAGTTTAAGGACTCCGCAGTGTTAACAATAGGCCCTGCAGGCGAGAATAAGATACCCTACGCGGCTATAAACCACGAGGAGTGGAGGCAGTTTGGCAGGACAGGCGCCGGCGCCGTTATGGGTTCTAAAATGGTTAAGGCAATAGTCTTCCTACCCGTTAGGAAGAGCGTCGATGTTTACGACCCCAAGGCCTACGATGAATTAGTTAGGCAACTGGGTAAATTAGCCGTTACGCTGCCTGCAATGCAGCCATACAGGTCTGGAGGCACCGTCAGGCTTATCGACATGGGTAATTTAATGGGCTTCTTCCCAAACTACTACTGGACCAAGGTTGTTATGCCTAATTGGGAGAATATCTCGTGGGAGAAGGTCATTAAGCCCAGGTACTTCGTTAAACATGGAGCATGCCTATTCTGCCCAGTGGCCTGCCACAAGGTCGTTAGGTCGAGCAACGGCGAATACGACCTAGAGTACGAGACGTCGATGGCGCTTGGAGGGCTAACAGGGGTCAACGACCCAGCTAAGTTGGTAGACTTGGCTGAGCTGGCTGACAGAATGGGGTTCGACTCAATAAGCCTAGGAAACACAATAGCCTTCATAATATACCTAGGCGAGAAGGGCATTATTAAGGGAGCTCCACGCTGGGGCGACTATGAGGGGATTAGGCAATTGATAATAGACACAGCGTATAGGAGGGGTTTAGGCGAGTTGGCTGCGTTGGGTACTAGGGAGCTTGCTAGGAAGCTTGGCGTAGAGGACTTGGCAATACATGTTAAGGGTGTTGAACCTGCTGGCTATGACCCAAGGACATTAAAGGGGATGATACTGAACAATGCGGTATCTGAAAGGGGTGCCGACCACCTATGGGCAAGCGCATATGCCATAGATACGGCTGGGGAGGCTGGGGGGAGGGATGCTACAGGTGAGGATAAGGTTAAGGCTGTTATGGATCTTGAGGAGAGGAATGCGCTCTACGACTCAATGCTACTGTGCAAATTCGGTAGGGCTATATATACGTGGGATGTTATAAGGGATGTTTTAAACGCAGTCACGGGCTTCAAATACAGTATTGATGAGGTTAGGGAGGTTGCCCAGAGGATAATAGTACTCCACAGGTATATGAATGGAACGACGATTGAGGAGGATAGGCTACCGCCGAGGTGGTTGAGGGAGCCTGTTGAATATGAGGGGAAGCAGTATGTGGTTACTGAGGATGAGTGGCGTGGAATGGTTGCCAAGTACTATGAGTTGAGGGGCTATGACGAGTACGGTAGGCCTAAGGCTGAGACCCTGAGGAGGCTTGGGATTCTTGGCCAGTAGCAGTGGTTTCAGGCTTGGCCTGGGCCTGAATCCTCTTAACCTCATTTAGGAGTACGTTTAGGAATGTCTCAAACCTCCACCTCCAAACCCTAAGCGCCTCATTGACGAGGCTCGCCATATCCATGTTGCCGAAGTTTTCAACCCAAAAGACGTACTTATCCTCATCCCAATCAACCTTAAGCGAACCCTCACAAGCCTCCTCGCAGGCCTTCCACCTATCGAAGCTGCACCCTAAGGCATCCTTAACAACGTATCTATCGCCATCCTTAGCTAGGCCTGGGCATATGCTTAGGCAGGCCTCACACCTCTGGTCTTTGTCGTTGATCAACGTTACCTTGGGGTAGTAGTAGTATGAGGCTAGGCATGCCTGCCACTTGGCATGATCCCTAGCCCTACCGAGTTTAGCATACGCCTCTACAGTGAGCATCTGGCCCTTAGCCAACACAACAATTGGTATATCTGGGTATACTGGGGCGAAGTCGGGGTCCTCCGGGACTAGGTCCTTTGAATAAACCGTAACAGGCCCCTCCTCAGCCTTAACAACCAGCTGGTACCTAACCTGGCATAGCGTCGGCTCAACATACTCATCCTCACACTCCTCAATCTTCGGTAGCTTGTCAAGCTTGGTCTTTAGGGGTATCATAGCTAATCTATGTGCAAGGACCTCATCATACATGACGCTCGTGTTGTCGAGTATAATAACCCTGTCAATTGCCAGGACGGGTACATCAGCTATGAAAACCCTCCTAAGCGAATTCACAAAGCTCGGCTTAACGCCTTCTAGTATAAATTTTAGATACTGCTCACTCTTCTCAAGCACCTTAACCGAAGCCACATTGCCTCATTACACTAGATTTTATAAAACTTACCAAACCATTATGATACTCCAAATAGCCGCGTTTTCCAACGCCATA
>CAYFHR010000109.1:0-4307 GCA_964343155.1 uncultured Thermoproteaceae archaeon
AATGCGTTAAGTAATCAGAATGCAATATCGCTCCTATGCCCATTGGTGATTAGCTGACTTCAGTCCTCTCCCTCTCCTCAAGCTTAAGGGTTTCGCCCTCGGTTAGCTCGGCCTCTATGGTTAATTCAGCTACGTCACGCCTATCTGAGTATAAAACCACCATTAGCACTAGCGCTAGGATGGAAACCAATTGAAGTATGCCGCTGAACGCCAACGATGCATTAACCATTATCGTCACATACTGGTTAATTGCATATAAACCGACTGGTAGCGGTATTGCAAGTACAAGCGACGCTATTGAAGATATCAATGGGAGGGCCGCCTTATCGTCGTCGAGAACCTTACCTAGCGTTAACCTAGCCAGGATCACCAACATTACCAGGCCTGCAGCCACCAATACTTCAGATACCTGGGATATCAGGTGGTAAAGCCTATTGTAGGCAACATTGATTATAAGTAGGCCTGCCTGATTATCGCTAACCGTTATGTTAACCAATGGAGTATTCATAACAGTACTGTTGGCTGCCTGATACCTCGTATACATGCTTATCAACGCCTGTGCAGTTGGGTTAAATAGGTAAACAACAATGATTATTGCCGACACTAGGACCTCAAACACTATCAATTTTAATAAACGCATATTTAGTTTTCAAACGCCTATTTTTAAGTATTAACAATCTATATGTAGTCTTCGAGGCCAAGCTTCTTTAAGTGGCCCTTAATCTTGGAGAAGTCCTTGTCCAGGGCCTTAGCCTCCTCCTCAACCTCCCTAATCCTCTTATCCTCAACATTGAGTGTGCATTCGCCGTTGGGGCCCATTGCATGTGCACTACATAGTGCGTACTGGCACTTATAGCCTATGCAGGCGTCGTTTGTGAGGGCGCAGATGACCTTACCCCTAATTATCTTCAACGCCTTCTTGGCGCATGTGAAGTATTGGCAGGCTGGACCTATGCAAAGCTGGGTCTTTGTAGGTAGCCTAGATACGTTAACCCTCACGCCAATCCCCAGCCACTTTTAGGTTTAAGGGGTATTATTTAAATGTTTCTTGCTAAGCCGAAGTCGGCGACACGAAGAGTACCGTATCACCCCTAATCACAACAGTACCCCTCTTAATAGACATTTTAGGGTCTATAATCTCCTCAGCATTATCCAGTAGGAGGTTCATGTGCTGGTCATAGCTCCTTAAAACGCCCCTTATCATAGTCCCATCCCTAAGCTTCACCAAAACCATACTACCCACTATGGGTCCAAGCTCCTCCTGGACAAACCTCATACACCTACTGGCCATATGGGTCTTATTAAGCCTGGCGCCAATAGTGGATATAAGCTTTTTGCACCCAAACAAGCCAATAATACCCAATGCTAATTAGGGCTTAGCCACCGGCTAAGCCCTATGAAACTTAATAAGATTATTTAACCGGCCTATCCGTGGCCAACGCCTCTATAGATGAGGCCAGGAGGAGGTTCCTAAAGCTGATGCTCTACATAGCGGGCGCCAGTGCCGTGGCAGGGCTTTTAAAGGGCCTTGAGGTTTTAATCCCCCCAACCATTGGCACATCCCAATTCCCCAGGCTACTGCTTGTCGACGTAAGCGGCAGGCCTATTAAGGCATCTGAAATACCTGTTAACGGCAGGTTGATAGGCTTATTCAACTACCCCCTCGGCAACGAGCCCAATATACTGCTTAACCTAGGTGACGAAAGCGGCAGGCCTGTGGCAGTGCCGCCAACCTCAGTTATCATACCTCAAAATGGCGTCGCCTACGAGTTTCCAGGGGGTGTTGGGCCCTATAGATCCATAGTGGCCTATAGTGCGGTTTGCCAACATTTAGGGTGCACATTCCCAGAACTCACATTCTACCCACCTGGGGTTAAGGTATATACGTCGAAGGGGCCTTTAGATGGGGTATTGTATTGTAGGTGCCATGGATCAGCCTACGACCCATATGCAGGCGGCGCGGTTATCGTAGGGCCCTCTGAAAGGCCTCTACCAGCCGTTGTGCTTGAATGGGATCCGTCGACCGATGAATTATATGCAGTTAAGATGATTGGGCCCGTGATATATGGGCATCCAGGCTACAGCAACCCAACGCGCGAGGTGGTTAATAACCCACTTGGCGACCTTCAAGGGGGCCCACCGATAAGCGGCAATGTAACCACAGTCAGATTCTATGCGAACCCAGCCACATCCAGGTGATGGGAATCAAACGTTATTAGGGCCTTCAGCTACGCGCAGCGGGGTATGAGGTTTGATAAGGTTAAGTTTTGGAGTGAAGACGGCGTGGGCGTCGTGGCTATTGATAACGGTGAATTAAACCTACTCGACCTAGACGTATTAACGCAGTTGATGGCGGCCTTAACCATAGCTAACCAGGACCCTAATGTAGGTAAGGTTGTGGTGACTGCAACACAGGCCGCATACTTCACAGCCGGCGTTGACTGGGGTAGCTTAGGCAGTGATTATAGCTCTGTTAGGGAGTTTGTGAGGGCCGTTAAGTCCCTCTTCGCACTGTTGATAACGTCAACAAAGCCAATATTCACGGTGCTTAATGGGTCGGCCGTCGGCCTAGGCGTTGAACTGGCCCTAGCCAGCGACCTAGCAATAGCGCCCCCGGACATTTACCTATGCTACCCCGAGGGCATGTTTGGGGTACCCATGGCTTTCCAAGGCCATGTGCTGCTAAGTAGGTTGCCTAGGCTTGAGGCTTTAAGGTTCATGATGGGTGAATCTGCAACGCCCGAAAAGTGGGCGAACTACGGCATAATACACCTGTTGCCTAGGCCTAACCTAATGGGCGATGCCAAGGAGGTTGTGAAGGCTATAAACATACCGCCATCGGCCAGGCAGATTATGCATAGGCTAGATAGGCTAATGTTGGATGAGGCCGAGCCTATATATTTAGATTCTGTAGCGCCCAAACTCATAGGGCCTGAAAGGGGCGAATTCATCAAGGCTGTCAGGGGCCTTGCCGTGAGGTGTAGGTCTAGGTTTAGGCCTTAAGGCCGAGGAGGCCATACACATGGTCTTTAATTAGCTGTACGTCGCTGTTGAAGGCTTGGTCTATCGAATCCATGAATGATGAAACCATGTCGTAGGCCAGGAGCATCCTAGCCTCATCCCTACTCAACCCCCTCATCCTGAGGTAGACCTCCTGCACCTCATCCAGGGATGCGTCGGATGCCGAGTGCCTAGCTCCATTAACGTCGCCTGTGTCGACCATTATTACAGGCACCGACACGGCTTTAGCGCTGTCCGACGCTATGAAGACCTTGCCATCAATGCTGGTTGACGACCACTTGGCCCCCTCTGAAATCCTGCCGAAGCCCCTATGTATTACCATCGAATTCCCTAGTGCAATGGCCTTAACCACCGATGAACTCATCGACGATTCACCCTCGTGGATTAGGTTAACCAGGTAATCCACCCTATCGCCCCCTGCCCCTGCCACAAGGGCCCTCGAATTCAACACGGCCTTAGCGCCCCTGAGCATATAGTCCTCCCTATGGTGGTTCATCAAGCCCCTCGAAACAATAGACCAAGCCTCAACCTGGGACCCTGCACCCTGCAGAATCCTTATTAACGTGAATGATGCCGAGTCGTGGATTGACGATATCAATAACTGGACCCTCGAACCTTCACCAACAATGAGTTCGACAATGTTGCTGCCGCACCCACCGCTGCTGACTATGTGGAGCGCTATGTTGGCTACTGAATAGCTGTCGACATTGATTATTAGGTGGTTTGGCGACAGTAAATCACCGTTGTTGAAGTGGCCTAGTAGGCCCCTGAATAACCCACCATTAACCTTAACAAGAGGCGCAGTCCTTAAACCAGCAATATGCCTCGCAATTATCCTAGACTCCTCGGGGCTAATGGTAGTGGGCTCACCCTCCCCTACATCAACCCCCTTAACTGATGCTAAATGGCCATTGCTCAACACTAGGTTAAAGTCCCCTTTGAGGGGCGGATCCATGGGCCTTGGGGGTGTTGAGTCAATGCACCTGTCAAATAGGCTCCACTGGGTGTAGTACTTTATCGTTGGCGAATCCTTAATATGCTGGTAAGGTATTTTTGACGCCAGTTCACTGGCCCTAGCCCTGACACTACCCAGCATGTTAGGCCACCTTGCCGTATTTGCTGAACTCCAATGCTATAACCCTGTTGAGGACCATTGAGTATTCGAAGGGTAGGCCCTCGGTGACGTCGCTTATGAATCCCAGGACTATTAGGCTCTTGGCCTCATCCTCGTTTAAACCCCTCATCCTTAGGTACGTTACCTTATCCTCACTAATCCTCCCCGTGTA
>CAYFHR010000110.1:0-4185 GCA_964343155.1 uncultured Thermoproteaceae archaeon
CATACCGCCGCTACGTCTGGGGTAGCCTTCTTAAGGGCCTCTGCCGATGCGGGTAGGCAGAATTTAATCCTCTCAGGGTCAGGCCTAGGCGCCTGGCCATAGTGGCCTACTATAACTATGTCACCCGCCAACGTACCTCCACATACGTTCGGGCACCCTGATACGAAGATCATGAGCTTAGCCGGGAGCTTCTCTTCACCTGTGAAGAATGGCTTCAGGTAGTCGTAGAGGACCTTGGTTATGCTTGGTGCATCAACAACCGCCGTTGTGCATGTTAGGAAGGCTGTGCATGAAGTTATGTGCCATAGTGCATTACCCCAACCACCAGCTGGTAGGCCTAGCCTCTCAGCCTCCTCCCTAATCCTCTTAGCCTTCTCCAAACTATCCGTAATGAACTCCAGATTCATCCCCCTAGTCGCCCTAACAACCTTCAATCCATACTTATCGGCAATCTCGATAATCTTCTCAAGGGTCTCTACGCTTAACCTACCGTTTGGAGGTAGGCCAACCTTAACGGTAAATACCCTGTCCCCCGTTTCAGAGATGTGCTCCACTATACCTCCCTCATGGATCTTCCTGTCAATCCACCTACCGTAATTGTTCCTTATAATTTCAGGCAGCTGGGCTGTGTAGGGCATTGGAAGCCTCTTATTCATCCTGTCTGTTGGGTCAGGTTGAATGGTTAGGCTCATTTACCACCACCCCCGAAGTATTCCCTTACTAGAGATTGAGCCCACTCCTCAAGGCTCCTCCTCTCATCCTCAGTCAACACAGAGCCTATCGTCAACCTAAGGTGGTCTGACGGCATTCCCTTAGGCTTATCGGGTAGCGTCCTATCGGCTACTTCGCTAATTACCTTAAACCCCCTCCTATATATCATGTCCCCTATCCTATTCCTCCTAGGAGCCAACTCCATGTATTTGTTAATGACCTCGTTTATGAATGGTATAGCCTCCTCAATATGGTCTATCAACGCCACGGCCCTGCCTAGCTTAGGCCCAAAGTGGCCCTGCGCATGGGCACCTACCACTATGGCTATTTTCCTAACCTTACCCGGCCTTATGGCTGGGAAGGCCTTTTTAATGCAGTTCATGGCCTTTAAACATTTTGAACCATCTATCTTAAGCTCCTTCCTCTCCTCATCCCACGTAATTGCCTTTGATGGGCAGCTTTCAACAAGCTCCCTAGGATTAACCCTCCCCTCCTCAATCATCTTCCTTAGTAGGCCCTGATCAACCTCAGGTGGCCCAACCCAAGTCCCTATGAATCCGAAGTCAGCCCTTGAATTAGCCATGGCGCAGTCGAAGGGGCATCCACTGAACTTGAACTTGACCTTGTATGGGAATAGTTGGGTGTTTAGGTAGCGGTATATTGTTGGGTGGGACCTTATGTAGTCCATTGCGTGTAATGTGTCGTATAGCGCGAATTCGCATAGGGCTGGACCTGGACATGCGTAAAGCTCCCTAACAGTATCCCCTGAACCACCAACATCCGTACCCACAATGGTTCTCAATGCGTCAACAGCCTCATCAGCCTTATCGGCTTGTATATTTATAACCAGGGCCCCTGTATTACCGCCGAATTCAACAATGCCAACTCCATACCTTTTAACAAACTCAACAATCTTCCTTAGGTAGCTTGTTGAGTAGAATCTGCCGGCCGGCACATATGTCCTAAAGTGTATTTCAACAAATCTACCATCCCTACTCCTCCTAGCTAAAATACCGCTGAAAACGTACCTAACCCTGAAGGAGCCGCTTAACCAGGGGGTATAATTCCTCGCCAATCCCTGCGCATATGCCTCAAGGGGGTAGCTGCTCTTTTTAAGCTCAGTAACATGGCTGGACCATGGGCCCTCCTCAAGCCTCTTAAGCATCTCTAAACCCCTCCTAACCTCTTCACTAACCTCCTTACCAGCTTCCTTAGCCTGCTCAGCCACGCTAATGTTTATTTAACACTATTAAAATAATGTTATTACACATTGCCCGTGGAGGAGTCTTTATTAGGCAAATTATGGGATTCTCCATGTAAATTATTCGCTGCAAATAATGATCCATACTTACCTAATATATTGGCTAAAGTTACCTATAGTTTATTCTTTATCTGCTCCACTATTTCACATGGGTTTTCTAACCTATGTGAAATAAGCATTTTAAAGAGAATATTCACCGTGAGCAATATGTCAGATATAACATTATACCTACCCATACCGCACATGTGGGTAATCTATGGTGCTGTGGCGCTACTTGTAGAGGTGGCTATAGGTTTTGCTGTTGAGGTGAGGAGGGGTGTTTTGGCATTATCTAGCCTAAATGCAGTGCTGCCTATAAGGGGGCCTACGAGGAGTTGGAATCCGGCCGCAGCCTTCATAGCCAGCCTAGTGGCTGTGTTCCTCTACCCATTTTACGGAGCCCCAATGACCACATGCCATAGCCAGTCATCTTACTTAAAGAGGCCTAGGGTTAAGGCAATTGCCCACGCCTTAATCTGGTGGGGCTTCGTACTTGCGGCGGTATCTACTGTGTTGGGCTTCCTCTACGATAGGTGGATTCCAGGCAATGTAAATGGGCTTGTAGCCTTCATACCAGGTGGTAGGCTTGGCCCAGCAGGCCCATACGCAGTCATGGGGGCTGGCGCTGCGGGAGGCTTACTGATTATTGCAGGTTTTGCATTAATGATGATCGCCAGGTGGCAGGGGACTAGGCCTATTAGTGAGCCTGCCATCACAGACTTCTTCCTCTGGATTGCCCTATTCGTCGTGTTGAGCGGCTTCGCCCTAATGGGTGTTGAGTTAGGGATGCCAACCAACTACTACGCCTTAGCCACCGCATTCAGCATACATATACTTCTAGTGGCAATTATGTTCGCCACAATGCCCTGGACAAAGTTCGGCCACGCAATATACATGTATGTTTGGCAGGTATATGATAGGTATAGGTCATGGAGAGGTATAGAGCCTAGGCTACTTGGCCCATGGAGCGGCGAATTGGCTGAAAGGTCGCTTCACTCACATCACCCAGCCCATAAACCCAGGGTGACCGGCTAATGCCATCCTACGTAATTCCAGCCAAGTGCACAGGATGCGGGGATTGCGTCAACATTTGCCCAAGCCACATAATGAGGTTCACTAAGTCCGGCATCTTCGGTAGGAAGGCCGTCAACATTGAGCCTGAGTCCTGTTGGGAATGCTACAACTGCGTCAAACACTGCCCCCAGGGGGCTGTCCAAATAAGGGGCTATGCCGATTTCACACCCCTTGGAGGTTCAGTTGAGGTTTATAGGGATGAGGGCACCAACCGCATCTACTGGACTATAAGGTATAGGAACGGCACGGTTAAACACTTCGTATTCCCAATAAGGACGACGCCGTGGGGTTCGATTAAGCCGCCGCAGGAGTATCCAGAGCCTCCTAAGGAGTTCTACAGGGCACCATACCTATCGTTTGAACACGAGAAGCTTGGGGGCAATAAACTAGGCGTCGAGCTACCTAGGTTGAAGGTCCCTGAAGTTGCCGTTGCCGAGGTGAGCAGCAATGGTTAGGGTCAGGTACGTTGACTCAGACATATTGATAATAGGCGGGGGAATGGCTGGGAGCGGCGCTGCGTGGGAGGCTAAGTACTGGTGTAGGGGCTGTAGAATAGTCATAGCCGAGAAGGCCAATATGAATAGGAGTGGGGCAGTTGCAATGGGGCTATCTGCAATAAACACCTACCTAGGCCTAAAATGTAGGGAGAATACCGTTGAGGACTACGTTAAGTACGTTAGGGGCGATTTAATGGGCATAGTTAGGGAGGACCTCGTCTACGACTACGCAAGGCACGTGGACTCAACGGTGCATCTATTTGATGAGTGGGGATTGCCTATATGGCCTAATCCCGAGACTGGATGCTACGTTAGGGAGGGTAGGTGGCAAATCATGATACATGGCGAATCCTACAAGCCCATTGTGGCTGAGGCCGCTAGAAAGGCTGTGGGTGATGAGAACATATTCAACAGGGTCATGGTCACCCACCTACTTAAAAGCCCAAGCAACCCCAATAGGGTTGTTGGGGCCGTAGGCTTCAACGTCAATGACGGCACCGTATACGTCTTTAAGGCTAAGGCAGTCATAATGGCTGCTGGCGGTGGGTCGCAGATCTATAGGCCTAGGTCGCAGGGCGAGGGGCTTGGCAGAAGCTGGTATCC
>CAYFHR010000111.1:0-4146 GCA_964343155.1 uncultured Thermoproteaceae archaeon
GGGAGAATCCAAACCACCCAGGAAGCCTAGGAATAGCAATAACAGAGGCCATAGAGTACACGCTGGGCGGCGAGGCGAGGAAGTACATTCCGGGGAGCGTCCTCGGCTTCGTCGTACTCCACCAAACGGTCATTGGCCAGGAGGTCCTCCAACAAATGCCTGAGGAGCCTGACCTAGTGGTCGGATGCGTCGGCGGCGGCAGCAACTTCAGCGGCTTCGCATTCCCAATGCTTGGCGCCAGGTTTAGGGGTGAGGGCTTTGAAAAGACGAGGTTCCTCGCTGTTGAATCTGAGGCAGCGCCAAAGTTGACTAAGGGCAACTACACCTACGACTACCCCGACTCAGGGGGCTTACTACCCATGGTTAAGATGTTCACCCTAGGCCACGATTACGTGCCGCCGCCAACCCACGCAGCGGGCCTTAGATACCACGGCGCGGCGCCAAGCCTATCGCTGCTCGTCAGGGAGGGCTACGTCGAGGCTAGGGCATATGGCCAAGGCGAGGTGATGGAGGCTGCTAGGCTTTTCGCAAGGGTTGAGGGAATCATACCGGCCCCCGAGTCCGCACATGCTATAAAGGCTGTTATTGACGAGGCCAGGAGGATGCCCAAGGGCTCCGTCATATTCTTCAACCTATCAGGCCACGGCCTACTTGACCAAGACGCATACAGTAGGGGTGTTTGATATGAGGGGCATCTTGGAGAAGATTGCCAGGGGCCTAACCTTAACCGTCGATGAGGCCTACGAGGCTGCGAAGGGCATGTTAACCAACATTGATGAAGCAGTCGCAGCAGCAATACTCATGGGGCTTAGGGTTAGGGGTGAGGCGCCCAGCGAAATAGCGGGCTTCGCTAAGGCGCTGAGGGATCATTGCGTGAAGATCCCTGTCCAGGACAGGGACATGTACATAGACACCGCCGGCACCGGGGGTGATGGCTTCAGCACGTTGAACGCCTCAACAGCGGCGGCGCTCGCCTCAGCATACCTGGGGGCTTACGTAATTAAGCATGGCAATAGGGGCGTATCCTCACCATCGGGGAGCGCGGACTTCCTGGAAGCCCTCGGCTTCAGGATAGATATACCTCCAGGTAAGGCCCTCCAAATGGTTTCAACATACAGGTTCACCTTCGCCTTCGCCCCATCCTACCACCCGGCAATGAGGAATGTGATGCCCGTCAGGAGGAAGCTCGGCATAAGGACGATATTCAACATAGTGGGGCCTCTGGCCAATCCAGCCCTATTAACAAGGCAGCTGATAGGTATTGCTGAACACGGCCTAATCAGTAAGGTTGCGGAGGCCGCCTCAATGATAGGGTATAGGCATGTGATATTGATACACGGCGAGCCGGGCATTGATGAGGTATCCGTATTCGGCAGGACGAGGGTTGTTGAGGTTAAGGATGGTAGGGTTGAGGAGTATTACATTGAGCCAAGGGACCTTGGGCTAAGCCTACACAAGATTGATGAGGTTAGGGTCAGCAGCCCAGCTGAAAGCGCCGAGAGGTTCAGGAGGGCTGCCCTAGGCCTAGACAAGGCGGCGAGGGAGTTCATAGCGGCCAATACGGCCTTCGCACTATACCTAGCGGGGGTTGTTAAAGACCTTAAAGATGGCGTGGAGTACTTTGAGTCAAATGTTGGCGAGGGCTTGTTGAACTACGTTAAGGAGCTTGCAGAGGTGAGCAGGATATGACCCTCCTTAAGATATGCGGCGTTACAAGGCCTGAGGATGCATCAATGGTGAGTAGGTACGCAGACTATGTTGGAGTTATAGTGGCCTCAAGGGTTAAGACCCCGAGGCTCGTCGATGAGGCCAAGGCCATTGAAATAGTTAGCGAGGTTAAGGGGGCTAAACCAGTCATGGTTGTTGACGGGTTAGCGTTAGGTAAGGCTGTTGAATTGGCAGGTAGGCTCGGCTTCAGCGTAATCCAATATTACGGCGAATTAACGTTAAATGAGGGCTTAGAAAAGGCGCTTAACGACGCCGGCGTTAAACTAGCCCCAGCATTAACCTACATTGGCGATGATTCAATAGTATCGAGGGCTATTGAGCTGGCTAGGCTAGACTACGTGGAGTACGTACTCATAGATGCGCCTAAGGTTGGCTACAGGACATTTGAAGCCGGGTTAAAGATACCACTAAGCCTAGTAAGCAGGGTTAGTGGGGTTGTTAAAGTCGGGGTTGCTGGGGGCATTAATCCAGGCAATGTTTCGTTAGTGGCTAAATACAGGCCCTACCTAATCGACGTCAGTTCAGGGGTTGAGTCGAGGCCTGGGGTTAAGGATGAGGGGTTGGTTAGGGCCATAGCCAGGGTGGTGAAGGGTGGTTAGGAAGGTCCCCATACAGTATCTGCCTAATCCAAGGGAGTTGGCAGGCTACATCATGGCTAGTGGTGAGGATTACGTGGTCCTTCTCGAAAGTGGCCCAGGCTTCCCAGAAAGGTCCAGGTACACGATTGTTGCATGGGGTGTTGAGGAGGAGTATAGGGCCTACTGGGATGACGACCTCTACGGCATTTTAAAGGGCATATACAGGAGCCTTGGAAGATTCGAATACGGCGAATTAGCCCTAGGCTACCTATCATACGAGGCTGTGGTCAACATGGAGCCCCACTTGAGGGGGTATTTGAAGAAGCCCAACTGGCCCCTCGCGGAATTCTTCAAACCGGCAAACGCAGTAATTTACGACAACCTGCTTGGTAGGGGTTATGTTAAGGGTGATTTACCCCAGGTTAAGGGTTATGGGCAGGGCAATTTCGAGGTTGTAAGCTACCTTGGGGGTGTGGGTAGGGATTCGTACGTTAGGTGGGTTGAGGAGTCCCTTGAGGACATTAAGAATGGTGAAATCTTCCAAATAGTCCTATCCAGGTATGAGGACTATTCAATTAGGGGTGATGTAATGAACTTCTACTCAAGGTTAGCCAACCTCAACCCATCACCATACATGTACATTGCCAAGTTCAGGGATAGGTACATTATCGGCACTAGCCCTGAACTGCTCGTTAAGGTTGATGGCGATAGGGTTGAAACGCACCCAATAGCCGGGACTAGGCCCAGGGGCAGTGATCCGTGGGATGACCTAAGGCTTGAGGATGAATTGGCTAATAGCGTTAAAGATAAGGCGGAGCACATAATGCTCGTCGACCTGGCCAGGAACGACATAGGTAGGGTGTGTAGGTTCGGTACCGTTAGGGTTAAGGAACTCTACGCCATTGAGAAGTATCAAAGTGTACAACACCTAGTCTCCAGGGTTGAGGGGGTTTTAGACGAGGGTAGGGATATTGTGGATGCCCTATTCGCAACATTCCCAGCAGGCACGGTGTCTGGGGCGCCTAAGGTGAGGGCTATGGAGCTTATAGCCAAGTATGAGGGTTCGCCGAGGGGCCCATATGCAGGCGCCATAGGCCTAATGCATGGGCAGGGAGGCGAATTCGCAATAACCATAAGGACGCTTTTCATAGATGGAAGCACCGCCAGGATACAGGCTGGGGCGGGTATAGTGTATGACTCCGTCCCTGAATTGGAATTCCAGGAAACAGAACATAAGCTAGGCTCATTGAAGAGGGCCCTTGGGGTGGTTTAAATGACCACCGTAGTCATCATCGACAACTACGACTCATTCACATACAACATAGTCCAGTATGTGGGTGAACTTGGCGGTAAGCCAATAGTCTTCAGGAATGATGAAGTGACGGTTAAGGTTATTGAGAGGATTAGGCCCGATAAAATAATAATATCGCCAGGTCCAGGGAGCCCACTGAACCAGAGGGATATTGGGATTTCGAGGGATGTTGTAGCCAATTTTAAGGGTAAGGTACCTATATTGGGTATTTGCCTAGGACACCAGGTAATAGGCGTCGCATTCGGCGCCAGGATTAGGAGGGCCAGGACCATTAAGCATGGTAAGACAAGCGTAATAAAGGTCATTGGCCAATCACCAATATTCAACGGCATACCGCGCGAATTCGAGGGTATGAGGTACCATAGCCTAGTCATAGACGACGTACCTAGTGAACTTGAGGTGACTGCGGTGTCCGAGGATGATGGGGAAATCATGGCCATTCAACATAAGGAATACCCAATATACGGCGTCCAGTTCCACCCAGAGAGCATAGGGACTAGGTATGGTAAGCATATTTTAAGGAACTTC